>JAQGKG010000351.1 GCA_028290245.1 Devosia sp.
GCTCCAAAAAAATGAGCAAGTCCGACGCCTCGGACCTCTCGACCATCTACATGATGGACGATGCCGACCTGATCGCCAAAAAAATCAAGCGCGCCACGTCCGATGCCGAACCCCTGCCCTCCGAAGTCGCCGGCCTTGCCGGTCGCCTCGAAGCGGAAAACCTCGTCGGCATCTATGCGGCGCTGTCCAATACGTCGGCCGAAGACGTGCTGGGCCAATTCGGCGGCCAGGGCTGGGGCGTCTTCAAGCCGGCGCTCGCCGATCTTGCCGTCGCCAAGCTCTCGCCGATTGCCGATGAAATGAAGCGGCTTGTCGCCGATCGCGGCGAGATGGACACCATCCTCCGCGACGGTTCCGAACGCGCCCGCGCCATCGCCCAGCCGATCATGGCCGAGATCCGCAACATCGTCGGTTTTGTGCGCTAAAGCGTTTCAGAAAACGCGACCGAGAAAGGGTGCTTCGAATGTACGATAGCGAATACAAACGCAAATTCCTCGTCGTCATCGACGAGACCGAGGAATGCGAACGGGCGCTGACCTTCGCCGCCTACCGCGTCAAGCGCACCGGCGGCACCGTGGTGCTAATGAGCATCATCCAGAAGCCCGAATTCATCGGCCTCGGCGTCGAGGACGTTTTGCGCGCCGAAGCTGTGGAAGAAGCCGAACGCAATCTCGATGCCCGCCTCGCCCGCATCAAGGACATCGGCGACGTGCGCAGCGAATCCGTCATCCGCGAAGGTGAAGGCGCCGAAGAGATTGAAAAAGTCATCGACGCCGACCGCGACATCGCCATCCTGGTGCTGGCCGCCTCAACCTCCAACGAAGGCCCCGGCCCCCTGGTCCTCCACTTCGCCAACCGCGCCAACGCCCTCCCGATCCCCCTAACCGTCGTCCCCGGCCGCATGAGCGACGAAGAAATCATAGCTATCTGCTAGCCGGCGCTTCGCGCAAAATCGCTCCAGTGGAGCGATTTTAGGCTAGCAGGCCACGAGGCCTATGGCCGAATGGCCCAGCAGTCCCGCACATGCGATCCTCTCTCTGCCTATTGCGGAACGCCTCCCGCAAACCTGACCTTCGATTTCAACCCTTGCATCCCGTCCACAAAAGTCTATTTTAGAAGCGTTCTAATTGCATTCCGAAGGCGCCACGATGTTCATCCAGACCGAAGCCACGCCAAATCCCGCGACCCTGAAGTTCCTGCCAGGCCGCGACGTGCTGGTGGGTGAACCGCGCGATTTCCGCAGCCAGGAGGCCTCGGCCAATTCGCCGCTGGCACTGGGCCTGTTCGCTATTTCTGGTGTCACCGGCGTGTTCCTCGGTTCCGATTTCATCTCGGTGACCAAGGACGACACCAACTGGGCTCACATCAAGCCGGCTATTCTCGGCGTCATCATGGACCACTTCCTGTCGGGCAAGCCGGTCATCGTCGAGGGCGGCGTCGAAGTCGCCAATTTCGACGAGGTCGATGAATTCTTCGAAGAAGAAGACAGCGAAACCGTTGAAGTGATCAAGGAACTGCTGGCCACCCGCGTTCGTCCGGCCGTGGCGATGGATGGCGGCGACATCATCTTCAAGGGATTCAAGGAAGGCACCGTCTTCCTGCATATGCAGGGCGCCTGCTCCGGCTGCCCATCCTCGACCGCCACGCTAAAAAGCGGCATCGAAAACCTGCTCCGCCATTTCGTCCCCGGCGTCGAGCAAGTGCAGCAAGTCTAAGACAACCAGTTTAGCAGCAAGCCAAGGGCTCAGTGGAAACACTGGGCCCTTAGTTTTTCAAGCCGGCGTCGCATACACTCGATGTCATCCCGGCCTTGAGCCGGGACCCATCCCGAGATAATGCCACAGCCGCAAGGTGGTCCGTCTGAACATCTCAGGATGGGCCCCGGCTCAAGGCCGGGGTGACACCGCGGGTGAATTGAAAGCGTGCTCCCCTGACGGAAACAAAAAGCCCAGGTCACCCCGGGCTCTTGTTCTACTCCGCCGCGGCCTTATCAGCCTCGCTGCGCTGGTCAGTGATCGCCAAAGGCTCCACGACATCCCGCTTCCGCCGGATCCTCAGCCGCTTGATACGCCGACTGTCCGCAGCCAAAATTTCGAACTCGAAACCCTCGAGCTTGGTCACCCGCTCGCCACGCTTCGGCACATGGCCGGCCAAATCGAACACCAGACCACCGATCGTATCGACATCCTCGGCATAGTCGCCGGGATCGAATTCCGGCCCGATCAGCTTCTGCACGTCGCGAAGTTCAGCCCGGGCATCCGCGATATAGGTATCAACGCCAACCTTACGGATCAGCGCCGCGGCCAGCTCGTCATGCTCGTCCTCGATCTCGCCCACCACCGCTTCGAGCAGGTCCTCGATCGTCACCAAACCATCCGTGCCGCCATACTCGTCGATCACAATCGCCATATGCACGCGAGAAGCGCGCATCGACTGCAGCAGGTCACCGACCGGCATGAAGGTCGGCACAAACATCGCGTCGCGCGTGATGTCGAGCTTGATGATCTTGTGCTTGAGGACGGTCGAGACCAGCTTGACCGGCACATCCTTGGCCGGGTCGGTCACCGGCTGGGTAATGCGGCCTAGCGCGTCCTTGACGTGGATGAAGCCTAAAATGTTATCGAGGTTGTCGTCGTACACCGGCAGGCGCGAGT
>JAQGKG010000353.1 GCA_028290245.1 Devosia sp.
TTGAGTCGGTAGAATCGGTTGCGGTATCTGGCTGATGGATCGAGTCATCGGATTATTCTGGCGGGTGGTGGACCTGCCGTTCAAAATCGCCGCCGTGTTCTTGATCACGCTGTATCGCTATACGCTGTCGATGTTCGTGGGGCGGAGCTGCCGGCACCTGCCGACCTGCTCGGAATACACCCGCGACGCCATCTGGACGTTTGGCTTTTGGCCGGGCGGCTGGATGGGGCTGGCGCGCTTCGTGCGCTGCCGTCCGGGCGGAACGCATGGCTATGACCCCGTGCCGGACGCCGTGCCCGTCGATGCACACTGGTATGCGCCGTGGGGTTATGGGCGCTGGAAATAACGGCTAATCGTGCTAGACAGGCCGCCTTGTTGCTGAAGAAGCAGCAGTGAACCCTATTTCTGGAGATCTACAATGACGATCAAGGTGACGTTCCCCGACGGTGCAGCTCGCGACTATGCGCGTGGCACTACCGGGACCACCGTGGTTGAAGGCATCTCCAAGAGCCTGGCCAAGAAGACGGTGGCGATGCGCTGGAACGGCGTGTTGAGCGACCTGTCCGATGCGCTGGAGGCCGATGGCCGAATCGAGTTCGTGACGCGTGATAGCGGGTCCAAGGATGTGCTGGAGCTGATCCGGCATGACGCGGCGCATGTGCTTGCCGAAGCGGTGCAGGAGCTGTGGCCGACGACGCAGGTAACGATCGGGCCGGTGATCGAGAACGGCTTCTATTACGATTTCAAGCGCGACGAACCATTTTCGGAAGAGGACTTCCCAGCGATCGAGAAGAAGATGGCCGAGATCGTGGACCGCGGCGCGGCGTTCACCAAGGAAGTGTGGACGCGCGACCAGGCCAAGACGTTTTTCAATGCGCGTGGCGAGAACTTCAAGGTCGAGTTGGTGGATGCCATTCCTGCCGACCAGTCGCTCAAGATGTACAAGCAGGGCCAGTGGATCGACCTTTGCCGCGGGCCGCATATGCGGACGGTCAAGGATGTCGGCATGGCGTTCAAGCTGACCAAGGTGGCCGGCGCCTATTGGCGTGGCGACAGCAATAACCCGGTGCTGAGCCGGATTTACGGCACGGCCTTTGCCACTAAGGAAGAGCTGGAAGCCTATCTGCACATGGTGGAAGAGTCGGAAAAGCGCGACCACCGCAAGATTGGCCAGGAGATGGACTTGTTCCATTTCCAGGCGGAAGCGCAGGGGTCGGTGTTCTGGCATCCGCGCGGCTTCGTGCTATATAATCAGATGGAGGCGTATATTCGCCGCCGCCTGAACTCGTCGGGCTATGTCGAGGTGAAGACGCCGCAGTTGATGAGCTCCAAGTTCTGGGAGCAGTCGGGCCACTGGGGCAAGTATCGCGAAAACATGTTCGTGGTGCCTGACGAAGTGCCCGGCACGGAAGAAACCGGCCCGGTGCTGACGGGCAAGGGCGACCTGATGGCGCTGAAGCCGATGAACTGCCCGGCGCATGTGCAGATCTTCAATCAGGGCATCAAGTCTTACCGCGATCTGCCGTTGCGCATGGCGGAATTTGGTTGCTGCCATCGCAACGAAGCGCATGGTGCCCTGCATGGGCTGATGCGTGTTCGGCAAATGACACAGGACGACGCGCATATCTTCTGCCGCGAAGACCAGCTCCAGGGCGAGACAGAGCACTTCGTGCATCTGCTATATTCGGTCTATGGCCACATGGGGTTCGAGAATGTGGTCATCAAGCTGGCGACGCGTCCCGAGAAGTTCGGTGGCACCGTCGAGCGTTGGGATGCCGCCGAGAAGGCGCTGGGCGATGCACTGCGCGCTACGGGATATGACTTCGAGATCGCCGAGGGCGAGGGTGCGTTCTATGCACCGAAGCTGGAATTCCACCTCAAGGACGCTATTGGTCGCTCGTGGCAAGTGGGCACGCTGCAGCTCGATTATGTGCTGCCGGAACGGCTCGACGCGACCTATATCGCCGAGGACGGTTCGCGCCAATATGCGGTGATGCTGCATCGCGCGATCCTCGGTTCGCTCGAGCGTTTTATCGGCATGATGATCGAGAACTACGCCGGCCGCATGCCGATGTGGCTGGCGCCGACGCAGGTCGTGGTAGCGACCATCGTGTCGGAAGCGGATGATTATGCGGTCAAGCTGGTCAACCAGCTTAAGGCGGCGGGCATTCGGGCTGAGCTCGACGTGCGTAACCAGAAGATCAACTACAAGGTGCGCGAGCATTCGGTCGGCAAAGTGCCGCTGATGTTCGTGGTGGGCAAGCGCGAGGCCGAGGAGGGCACTGTTTCAGTGCGCCGTCTTGGCAGCGACGGCCAGAAGGTCGAGCCGTTCATGGACGCGATTATCGCGCTCATGGCCGAAGCGACTGCGCCCGACCTCAAGGTTGCACAGGCCGCCTGATGCCACAGCGTCCATCCAACCGCGAGATCAAAGCCCTGTCGCTGCTCGGCGAAGAGAATGCGCTGGGACCGGGCGACTTCAAGGATATCGGCGAAAAGGTGTTTGCCGGCATGCTGAAGAAGGGCTGGGTGATTGAGGCCGAGGGTTTGCCGGGCAAGTATCGGGCGACGATCAAGGGGCTGACGATCCATGAGGGTGAGATAATCTTCGCGGGTCGGTACCGAAACTAGGCCGAGAGCGCATTTCGAAGGGGGTACCCCCACCTAGCCTCCCCCTGATGAGGGAGAGGAATCAGGGCGGTGTTGTGCCTGAGATGGTGCCTCGAACGAGATGGTATTCCTTGCCCTTCCAGGGGGCGGCTAGGTGGGGGTATTCTTTCTGTCATGCCGGACCCCATCCACATCACCCGCTCTATTTTCATCGATCCGTCGGAGATCGAGGAAACGTTCGTGCGCGGGACCGGGCCGGGCGGGCAGAATGTGAATAAGGTGTCGAGCGCGGTGCAGCTGCGCTTTGACCTGGCGAATTCTCCAAACATTCCTGAGGCGATGAAGCGGCGCGTTGGCGTGCTGGCGGGCAAGCGGCTCACCAAGGACGGCGTGATTGTCATCGTCGCCAATTCGCATCGGGACCAACCGATGAACCGGTCGGATGCCCAGGATCGGTTGGTGGCGCTGCTGCTCGAGGGATCGCATGTGCCCAAGGCGCGGGTAGCGACGCGGCCGACACTGGCATCCAAAAAGCGCCGGCTGGTGGCAAAGTCGGTGCGTTCGGACGTCAAGAAAATGCGCGGCACGCCGTCGGATGGGCAATGATCGCGGCAAGCGCGACATCAGACGATCAAATATGGTCTGTAGCGATAGTGGCGAGTGCGCTGGTTAGTCAGCGTTCGGGTTGCAGGGGATAGCGTCCATGAAGATCGCCATTGTCGGGGCTGGGTATGTTGGGCTGGTAACCGGCGCGTGCTTTGCGGATTTCGGGCATGACGTGGTTTGTATCGACAAGGACCAGGCGCGGGTCGATGCGTTGAACCGCTGCGAGGTCCCGATTTATGAACCCGGACTGGTCGATCTGCTGAGGAGCAACCTCGGCACTGGACGGCTGACATTTACTACTGACCTTGAGGTTGCCGTCGGCGGCGCCGAAGTGGTTTTCATTGCCGTCGGGACGCCATCGCGCCGGGGCGACGGACATGCGGACCTGACGTATGTCCATGAAGCGGCCCGCCAGATCGCGGCGGCAGTGAGCGGCTTTACGGTAGTGGTGACTAAATCCACGGTGCCGGTGGGGACAGGCGACGAGGTTGCCCAGATCATTGCCGCGACCAATCCCGAAGCCGACGTGGCGGTGGTCTCGAACCCCGAGTTCCTGCGTGAGGGTGCGGCGATCGATGATTTCAAGCGGCCTGACCGCATTGTGGTGGGGATCGAGGATGAGCGCGACCGCACGATAGTGACCGAAGTCTATCGGCCGCTGTATCTCAATCAGGCGCCACTGATGTTTACCGGGCGGCGCACAGCCGAACTGACCAAGTATGCGGCCAATGCCTTTCTCGCGATGAAGGTCACCTTCATCAACGAGATTGCCGACCTGTGCGAGGCGACCGGTGCAGATGTTCAGCAAGTGGCGCGTGGGATTGGGCTGGATAACCGGATCGGCAGCAAGTTTTTGCATGCTGGACCAGGCTACGGTGGCTCGTGTTTTCCGAAGGATACGCTGGCGCTGGTCAAGATCGGGCAGGATCACGATAGCCCGATGCGGCTGGTGGAGACGACGATTGCCATCAACGAGCAGCGCAAGCGGGCGATGTCGCGCAAGGTGATTGCGGCCTGTGGCGGCGAGGTGCGCGGCAAGACGATCGGCGTGCTGGGGCTGACGTTCAAGCCTAATACTGACGACATGCGCGAGGCCCCATCCATCGACATTATCCAGGGACTGGTGGATCGGGGCGCGCATGTGGTGGCCTATGATCCGCAGGGCATGGCGGCGGCGCGGGCGCTGGTGGATGCGAAAGTAGAGTTTGCCGATAGCGCCTATGGGGTGGCGGTCGATGCCGATGCGCTCGTGCTGGTGACGGAATGGAATGAGTTCCGTTCGCTCGATCTGGCGCGTATCAAGGCCGCGATGAAATCCCCTATTTTAGTCGACCTTCGCAATATCTACCGGCATGACGAGGTCGTCCGTCACGGCTTTGAGTACACCAGTATCGGCAGACCTGCTGGCGGTGCTGGGGAGGCTCGATGAAGGTTTTCGTAACCGGAACGGCGGGGTTTATCGGTTTTCATCAGGCGCGTCGGTTGCTGGCTGACGGCCATCAGGTGACTGGCTTTGACGGGCTGACCGATTACTACGATCCGGCGCTGAAGCGGGCGCGGCTGGCGATATTGCATGAGCAGGATGGCTTTGCGCAGATCGAAGGCATGCTGGAGGACGCGGCTGCGCTGACCGATGCGGTGGCGTCTAGCGAGGCTGAGGTCGTCGTGCATCTCGCTGCACAGGCTGGGGTGCGCTACAGCCTTGAGGCGCCGCAGAGCTATATTCAGTCTAATGTGGTGGGCACGGCAAACCTGCTGGAAGCGTTGCGCCATCATAAGCCAAAGCACCTGATTTTTGCGTCGACCAGTTCGGTCTATGGTGGCAATACCAAGCTGCCCTTCGCCGAAACGGATCGGGCGGATGGGCCGGTTTCGCTGTATGCGGCGACCAAGAAATCCGGCGAGGCGATGGTACATTCTTATGCCCATCTATTTGGCATCCCATCGACATGCGTGCGGTTCTTTACGGTGTATGGGCCGTGGAGCCGGCCCGACATGGCGCCGATCAAGTTCTTGTCGGCCATGCTGGAAGGGCGTGCCATTGACGTCTATGGCTTCGGCAAAATGCGGCGGGACTTCACCTATGTGGACGATCTGGTGGCAGCGATTGCGGCGTTGATGGACAGGGCGCCGGAGTCTGGCAAGCCGGTGGAGCATGACAGCCTGTCGGCGGTGGCGCCGTTCCGCGTGGTCAATAGTGCTGGTGGCAAGCCGACGGAGCTGATGGATTTTATCCGGACGCTCGAGCGGGCTGCCGGGATCGAGGCGAGGCTCAACATGTTGCCGATGCAGGCGGGCGATGTGGTGGCGACCGAGTCCGATACGCGGCTGTTGCAGGCGCTGATCGGGACCGTTCCAGGCACGCCGGTGGAGACTGGCGTGGCGCGGTTCGTGGAATGGTACAAGCAGCACTATGGATATAATTGATTTTGTTGGAGAATTCAGTGTCGGGTAGCAGCCTTAAATTTGGCACCAGCGGACTGCGCGGGCTTGTGGTGGAACTGGAAGGGCAGGCGGCGCGTCGGTACACGGCGGCTTTTCTTAGCCACATTAAAAGCTTGGGCCAAGATAGTGGCGGCCGGGTTTTCCTGGGGCGGGATTTCCGACCGTCGAGCGCGGCCATCGCTGCCGATTGCGCGGCGGCGATTGTTGCGGCGGGGCTGACGCCGGTGGATTGCGGGGCCATTCCGACGCCGGCGCTGGCCTATCATGCGATGGCGGCAGGGTGTGCAGCGATCATGGTGACGGGCAGCCATATTCCGGTCGATCGGAACGGGCTGAAGTTTTATGTGCCGGGTGGTGAGATCAGCAAGGCGGATGAGGCGGGGATTTTGGCGGCTTTGCGCGATGAGCCTGTCGCGGAGCTGGCTGAGGTTGTGGGCGATGAGGGCGAGGCGGCGACGGAGCGGTATTTCGATCGGTTCGCAACGCTGTTGCCAGCGGGCACACTTGCCGGAATGCGGGTTGGAGTATTCGAGCACTCGACCGTGGCGCGGGATTTACTGACGCGGATCTTGCAACATTTTGGGGCGGAGACAGTCAGCCTTGGGCGGACCGCGGAGTTCGTGGCGGTAGACACCGAGGCGTTCAGCGACGCGGTGTTTGCGCCGCTGGCTGGCTGGGTGCAGGAGCATAGCCTCGATGCGGTGGTCTCGGCGGATGGTGACGGCGACCGGCCGTTGCTGATGGATGCCGATGGCGAGTTTGTGCGCGGCGATGTATTGGGGCTGATTACGGCGCGGTATCTCGGCGCGCAGACCGTGGTGACGCCGGTTACGTCGAATTCGGGGATTGAGCGGACAGGCTCGTTCAGTTGCGTGGTGCGGACCCGGGTGGGGTCGCCCTATGTGATCGAGGGGATGACGGGCGCCCAGGGTTCGGTGATCGGGTTCGAGGCCAATGGCGGCACGTTCGTGGGCGACGGGGTGAGTGCTGCCGGGACGCCGCTATCACCGCTGCCGACGCGCGATGCGATCTTGCCGCTGCTCTGCGTGCTGGGATTGTCTGCGGGCAAGGGCGTCGGTGTTGCCGAGCTGGTGCGGGCACTGCCGTTGCAGCATGCGCTGGCCGATCGTTTGCAGGATTTGCCCAGCGAGCGTAGCGCGGCTTTTCTCGCGCGGTTGGCTGGCGACGCGGCTTATGCAGAGGAGTTGTTTGCGCCGTATGGCATTGCCGAGTTGGCGCAGATTGACGGGCTGCAGTTTCGCACCAGCGCTGGGGACATGGTGCATTTCAGGGCATCGGGCAATGCGCCGGAGCTTCGGTGTTATGTCGAGGGCAGTACGCCTGAGGTGGCTCGGGAACTGCTGGAGTGGGGTTTAGGGGTTGCGGCTAGGGAGACGGCCTAAGAGTTTTTTTTGGGAACCCCCACCCAGCCTCCCCCTATCAGGGGGAGGTTAGGTGGGGGGTACCCGCTTAGCGAAAACTCTACTTCGCAGTCGCTTCGATGGTGACTTTGCCGATCAGTGCGGTGGGGTCGTCTTCGGCGGCCATGAAGTCCAGCATGTCGAGGCCCTGGGCGTCTTTTGAGGTCATGTCGATGGTCAGGTGCTTGGCTTTGCCGCTGATGAAGGCGCTGATGGCGGCGCCGACTTTTTGAGCTTCAGCAGCGCCGGCGAGGACGCCGATGATGCTGCCTTCGGCCAGGCCGGCATAGACCGGGCGCAGGGTTGCAGGGTCGGCGCCTTGATCGGCGGCAACGCTGGCGAGGATAATGTCTGACAAGCCTGCGTCATCGATATCGAGCTTGAGGCTGCGGATGGCGAGGCCCATTGCTGCGGCGAGGGACTGGTTTTCGTCGAGGCTGAACAGGGCCTCGCTGGCGTTGCTGAGCGTGCCGGAGAGCGCGACGGTGGCGAGATCGGCACCGGTCATCGATAGCTCGTCGATGGTGATGGTGTCCTCGGCCTCGCTCCAGGATGCATCGACGGTGAAGCCGGCGTCGACGCTGGTAATGCCCAGGTTGATCAATTGCTGCAGCTGCGCATCCTCGGTGGCCTCGGGCAGGTCGACCACGATATGGCTGGCCGTCGTCAGCACATCGGTGGGGATGCCGTTGAAGTAAGCGCCCAGTGTCAGGTCGAAGTTGCCGATGCTGGCGGCGATGCGTTCGCCATCGGCCTCTGGATCCGGGATATCGACGACGATATCACTGAAGGAGAAGCCTTCAAATGCCGGGATCAGAGCGCGGGCGTTCGCCATGAACCAGGCTTCGTCGATGGCCGCAGGGGCGGCGGCGATGGCCGCGAGCGGGCCCGACAGGTCCATTTCCTTGATGGTCATGTTGCCGAGTTTAATGGTGCCGTCGCCGTCCACCGCGATATCGAGCCCGTCCATGGAGATGGACGGATAGATACCCGGGCTCATGCCGCCCATGGTCATGCCAGCGATGGAAAAGCTCATGGGGCGACCTTCGTCCTCGCCGGAGCAATCAAACCCATCGAAGGTTGCGGGTGAGGATTCAAAGGCGGTGAAAAAGTCGCCGTAGATGCGCAGCAGCGTGCCGATGGTTTCGGGTGAGGGATCATCCTGGCCCTCAAGGGACTGGATCAGGCTGACCGTTTCGGCGAAGGAGGTGTTGAGTGGTCGAGCCTTCAGCTCGCCGACAGTCATGCCGCCGATCGTGCAACTAAGGTCGGGGGCTTCGAAGGTGCCGCCGGCAAACGAGACGTCGGTGTAGATGGTTTGCATTTCAGCTGGGGCATCGCCTTGGACGAGACCGTAAAGGCCGAGCATACCGGCAATATTGAAGTTGGCGGCAGATATTTGGCCGAAGTCGCCACTGCCGTCGTCGCCTGCATCGACAGACCAACCCGTCAGCGCAACGGTTGCTGCATTTCCGTCGGTCACATCACTCAAGACTAGGTCGTTGAAGGTGACGGTGGAGCTGTGGGCTTCGCCGTCGATTGTGGTGCTGGTTTCAAGCGTGATGGTGGGGATTGTGATGCTGGTAGCAGTGAGGCCTGCCAGGGCATCGGCATTTTCGGCCACGGCGCCGGTGAATATGGCGCGGAGGGTGTCGTCATCGACATTGGAATCGACGGCGGCGATCTCAGGAATTTCGACAATAATGGATGAGACGGGGGCCGCTGCTTCGGCGGCCGGCGCTTCCTTGGTCTTGGTCTTTTGTGCCCAGGCTGCAGTTGCCGGCAAGGCTACACTCAACAAACAGGCTGTAGCCAGGAGGCCAAGGCGCCGCCCGACATTTGTGCTGAACACCATGGTGGTTTCTCCGGTTTAGGTTGTCGGCAATGTGAACTTTTGGCCGTCAGGCTTCAATAGCTAGATAGGGCGCGAAGATGACACTTAGTAAACGGCGGTCAGAACTTCGATTTCGCGTGCGGCGCCGGGCTGGACCTGGAACTCGCGGTTGAACACCTGACTGCCCTGCTTGGCGAGAACGCTATAGTCGCCCTCGGCCAGAACCGTAGTGGGGAAGGCGCCAAGTTCGGTAAAAACCGTAGCGCCGTCTGGGGTTTTGACCGTCCATTCGACGTCGGCAATGGCCTCGCCGCCGGCCTCGGAAACCAGCTTGAACGAGACCTGGCTGGCATGGTGGTACAGCGTCGCGTCGGTCAACTGGCCAGCTTCGACCCGCAGGTCGGCACGCACGACGGCGTTGATGGCGCCGAAATGGGAGACGATGTGGTAGGTGCCGGCATTGAGTGTGACAATGTCATTGGCGGCTAGGCCTTCGGCTACCGGCGTGCGATCGCCCTCATTGCCCGAGGTGAAAATGTCGAACTTGAGCAGGTCGACGGGGATCGGGATGTCGCCGGTAACGGCGGAGTTGAGCCGCAGCGCGCCGGCATCGATGACGAAGGACTTTTCGTTAGGGCCGGGCACGACCGACAGCCCATCGCTGGTCTGGGCTCGGCCATAAGCGACATGCACCACATATTCGCCGGGCGGCAAATCGACCGTGGGTTGGCCGAGTTCGGACTTGGCCACCAAAGCGAGCTCGCCGCTGGCATCGGGAACGGTGTCGAAAATCCGCCAGACCAGGCCATCAGGAATCTGTGCGCCGTCTGGCGTGATGCGGGCGTTCAGCGTTACCGGCTGCGGCACCGAAGTGAGGGCGGATATCGCATCGGTCGCTGGCGTTTGTTCGGGTTGGGTACCCTCTTGCGATGAGGGCAGGCTGTCGCGATCGGGACGCGGGCGCGGCATAGGCGGCATTTCCGTAGCGGCCTGGGCATACACGGATGTAGAAAGCATCGGGACGGCGGGCGCTGCGATAGCCAGCACAAACAGCAGGGCCAGGAATGGTCGCAGGCGCATCGGGTCTCCCGGGGAAACGGATTGAATCGTTTGGGCGTCTTAGGCGGTGATTGGGGAAAAGCTGTGTCACAGAGATGAGGGGATGAAAACAGCGCAATGGAGGGTGAGGCAGAATTTGTCGCATATGCTGGCGACGCCAGCCGGTTGAGGATAGAACTCGCCTGAAATCCGGAGAGTTCGATGCCCGCCAATGCTGCCATGCGCGACTATCTGCTGACCCGCCGCTCGGTGGGCATCGCTTTCCTCAAGGAGCCGGGTCCGACTGCTGCAGAGCTGGAGCAATTGCTGACCATTGCGACGCGCGTGCCCGACCATGGCAAGATCGCGCCGTGGCGGCTGGTGGTCATCGAGGGTGAGGCGCGAGTAGCGGCCGGTGAGAAGCTGGCGGAGATTTATGCGCGCAACAATCCGGACACCGACGAAGCCAGTATCGAGATCGAGCGGCAGCGGTTTTTGCCGGCGCCTCTAACTGTGGTGGTGATTTCTTCGCCCAAGGACCACCCAAAGGTACCGGAGATCGAACAGTTAATGTCGGCCGGCAACGTGGCGTTCAACTTGGTTCATGCCGCCCACGCGCTGGGCTTTGCGGCGTCTTGGGTAACCCGCTGGTATGCGTTCGACGATGAAGCGGCGGCAATGCTGGGCGCAGGATTGGGCGAGCGCATTGTTGGGTTCATTCATATCGGCACGCCTACGGCTATAATCGAAGATCGGCCACGGCCGCCTTTGGCCGATGT
>JAQGKG010000194.1 GCA_028290245.1 Devosia sp.
GCGCGAACTGCCCCTGGGGATCGTGCTGGATGCCTGTCCGACCCTGCTGTGGCTGGTGAAGGGCGGCGGCGGCATTCGCAATTGGCGAGATTTCCTCACCGCGGCGGATTTGGCCCGTCCGGTTTTGGGGATTAGCCCCAGCGCTTGGGAAGACGCACGGGTAGCATTGGGTGAACAGCAGGCGGCAATCACCATCGCCGCGATCTACCAGAAGTCTGATCAGATCAAGTCGCCAGGCGGCTACCTGCGGAATTTGACAGAGCGGGCCAAGGAAGGGAAATTCTCAACCTGGCCGATGATCATGGCGCTGTTGCGGGCCAAACTCGACGCCGCCAAAGCGACCGGCGCAGGCGTTGTCGAAGCGGAAAGCGAACTGGGCGCCGCCCAACGGCTCGATCGTACCCAGAAGAGGCTCGAGGTCAGCGATAATTTGAGGAAGAGCATCGATAAGTGGGATCGAGAAACCTAGTTGCACAGATATCCGGAGGACGTCGCGCCTTGAAATGAGCATGGTTTGAGCGCATATTGCGTGAAACGTGCTCAAAAATGGATTGGAGTCCTTCATGCAGCCCCAGGGTCTCGAGATCGGTGCGGTTCGGTTTGGCGATGGCGGCTCGCCCTTCCTGTCGGCGCCGCGGCTGTCCGAACAGCTCGGCGTGACGCAATCCGAACTTGCCAAGCTGATCGGAATTGCCCGAAATACGCTCACCGCCAAAACCGCCACCCGGAAGGTGGATGCTGCGCTAAGCCCGATCGTGCGTATCCTGGCTATGGCTGCAGAGATGGCTGGCGACGAAAATCGTGCGGTAATCTGGTTTAAGCACCAACCAATCCCTGGCTGGGCGGGCAAGACGGCTTACGATCTGGTGGGAGACGGCAAGGCAGATCAGGTCTTGGCCTATCTGGAGGCTGTGCGCTCGGGCGTCTATGCCTGAGTTGGCAGACCTTGAGCCGATCATTTTGTGGCGAGCCTACGTTCCTCGCTGGTCACATCTACCGCTATCGGGGGAGGGCGCTGCTCGTTTTGGAGGCCGTTGGAATCCGATCGGCGTCCACACGATTTACGCCGCGCGGGAATTGTCGACTGCTTGGGCAGAATATAATCAAGGATTCGTGCAGCATCCAGCATTGATCGCTCAACTCGAGCTGACCGGCGCCCGCCTTGTCGACACGACCGATCCCGTAGTTCTCGACGAATGGGGTTTCGACCAGGACATTCACAAGACGGAGTGGCGGTCGGAATTGGACAAGGGGGCCGTCGCTGCCACGCATGCAGCATATCAAATGCTTTTTGACGCGAAGGTCGATGGGGTTATCTATCCCTCTTTTATGTCTCCAGGTGGAAGCTGTGTCGCACTCTGGCGCTGGAACCAGTCGGATAGTCCGGTACTAAAGGTTGTTGACCCTGACGGCCGGCTTCCAACAACCTCGGCGTCTTGGCGAAACCCATAATTTCGGCGAGGCTGGATAGGGCAGGGGGCTTCGGAAACTCTCGCTGCTGGGCTGGCCGTTCGGCCCAATGTAGGGCTGAATAGGGGTGATGGGGTGGACGCCCCCCGGCGGCATTGATGTGCCAAAGTGGAGGTGTTGAACACACCACTTGAGGAGGCGTCCATGTCGGAAGTTACCACAATCGGCCTTGATATCGCGAAGAACGTTTTCCACGCACACGGCTCAGATGCGAGCGGTCGAGCGCTGTTCAGCCGGAAGATCAGCCGCACGAAGTTACTGGAGTTTTTCGCTCGGCAGCCACGCTGCCTGGTAGCGCTGGAGGCCTGCGGAGGGGCGCACCACTGGGCCCGCGAACTCACGCTGTTGGGTCACGAGGTGAAGCTGATCCCTCCGGCCTATGTGAAGCCATTCGTGAAGCGGAACAAAAACGACGCAGTCGATGCCGAGGCCATCTGCGAGGCTGCGCAGCGTCCGAGCATGCGGTTCGTGGCAATAAAGAGCGAGGCGCAGCAGGCATCTGCCCTGGTGTTCAGAACGCGCGATCTGCTGGTTCGGCAGCGTACCCAGTTGATCAACGCCATCCGAGGTCACCTGACCGAGTATGGCTGGGTCGCACCCAAAGGCCCCTCGCATATCGCGTTGCTAAGCGACATGCTCGAGGGCGAGATGGGATCGTCACTCCCGGATGCGGCCAGGCCGATGTTCCGCACGATGCTCGATCTGCTTGATGTGCTGAACAGCAAGATCGGCGAACTGGACAAGGAGATCGCGCGGCGCGCCCGCGAGGATGTCATCGCCAAACGGCTCATGACGATACCGGGCGTTGGCCCGATCACCGCCACTGCGATTGCTGCCCTCGCCCCACCAGCCGAGACGTTCACCAAAGGACGAGACTTTGCAGCATGGCTGGGTCTGGCGCCACGTCAGCTATCGAGCGGAGGGAAGCAAAAGCTGGGATCGATTACGAAGATGGGCGAACGAACGCTGAGGCGCCTGCTCATTATCGGTTGCAGTGCAGTGGTCCTGCAGGCGAGCAAACGTGGCGCGCCGGCGGGTTCGTGGCTTGAGCAAATGATGGCCCGCAAGCCACGCATGCTGGTCACCGTTGCACTGGCCAACAAGACGGCGCGCATCGTCTGGGCGCTGCTCATGAAGCAAGAGGAATACAAAGCTCCGGTCGCAGCTGCGGCGTAGCCCAAGGCGGACCAGAGGTCGTCGGAGACGTAGTCGGTCGAAGGAAGGTATGGCACAACAGTCGGTGAGACGGGGTCGGAAAACCAGGGCTTCCCACTGTGCCAGGAGCACGCTGTGGGTGATATGGATCCGGTCCGCGAACTCCCATACGGGCCCGCAGCCTCTGGTGCTGCATCAGAGGCCGGACAGATGGCAGGATCCGACCACGTGCAATCCTTCGAATCCGCTTGCGT
>JAQGKG010000423.1 GCA_028290245.1 Devosia sp.
TCTATTCGCCGCCGACTTCGACGACGAAGGAGCCCTTGATCTTGCCGGCAAGGTTGGGGTCACGGGTGACATCGAAATTGCCGCCGATGATGGGGAATTCGGCGGCGTCGATGAACTTCATGAATTCTTCGGGGCCGTCATCGAACTCGTGATTGCCGGTGGCGACAACGTCGAAGCCCATCTGGTTGAAGAAGTCGGAAACGACCTTGGACTTGTAAGTGGTGTAATAAAGCGAGCCCTGGAAATTGTCTCCGGCCGAGAGCAGCAGCGAGTTGCCGTCAGCATATTTAGCGCGGGTGTCGTCGATAATGGTCTTGAGGCGGGCAATGCCACCGAAGCATTCACCGGCCGCATCGGTCTCGGCATCGCAGTTGGAATCGCTGTCGGTGATCGGGTCGAAGCGAGAGTGAAAGTCGTTGATATGGAGGATATTGAGCGTGAAGTCCGCGTGAGCTGCGCTAGAAAATCCGGCGCAGAGGGTGAGCGCCGTAGCGCCGAGAAGTAGATGTTTCATCCCTGTATCCTTTGGTTTCTTGACGGCAGTACAGACCCCGCGGCCGTCTGATGCTTGATGGCCCTGCCTCCCAAACCCGGGGGCAAGTCATTCCAACCACGGCGATGAGGAGAGTTAACCAGCCTTTTATGACAGTGAAAAGCGAAGGTTTTCAATGAGCGCCCGGCGGTCACGCCGCAGTTATGGGCGCCATGCAGGTGTGGGGCTCACCGGCCGTGAACTTGTTCCCGCATAAGAGCGGGGTTTCAATAGCGGCCCAGTCAGGTATTCTTCGCGCCAATTGATTTGCGGGAAATTGCAGCATGAAAAGCGCTTTGATCGTTTACGGCGGCTGGTCCGGGCACGAGCCAGAAGAGTGTGCCACCATCTATCGCCGCTGGCTGCACGAGGACGGGTATTCGGTGCGCATGGCGATCGAAACCAGCGCGTTTGCTGATCCATCGATCCATGACCTGAGCCTGATCATCCCGATCTTCACGATGAGCAAGATCGAGAAGGCCGAGGTGGAAAACCTGGTCAAGGCAGTCGAGGGCGGCGTGGGCCTGGCTGGCCATCATGGCGGCATGAGCGACGCTTTCCGCGACGCGGTGGATTATCAGTTCATGGTTGGCGGGCAGTGGGTGGCCCATCCGGGCAATATCATCGACTACACGGTGGAAGTGACCGACCCGCTCGACCCGGTGATGGCGGGGATCAAGTCGTTCCCCTACACGTCCGAGCAATATTACATGCATGTCGACCCGTCCAACAAAGTGCTGGCGACGACGACTTTTACCGGTGAGCATGCGTCGTGGATCAACGGCGTGAAAATGCCGGTAGTGTGGAAACGCCAGCATGGCAAAGGCCGGGTGTTCCATTCGACGCTGGGACATCAGGCGAAGGAATTTGATGTGCTGGAGATGGCGACGATTATGCGGCGCGGCATGAACTGGGCGGCTCGGTACGAGTAGACGCTACCAGCGCAGAAAGTACCTGCCGAGGAGTGCGCCCACGGCTCCGACGAGCAAAATCGCCAGCGTGTACCAGAGCGCCAGGAACATCATTCCGGTTTCCATGCAGGCGAAGGCGTAGATCCAGGCGCCGGTGCTGCCGGCCATGATGCCAGCGGCGAAGCCTGCGAGCGCTGGCCGGGTGGGCGCCATCCGGCGCAAGGTTAACAGGCTCGCCAGCAGGACCGGTAGCGACAGGATCGGGATATAGGCCAGGGCGCGGATGATCGAGGATCCCATGATCATGGGCATCATGTCGTCACTGCGCGCCAGTTGGTTGATTGCCAGCACAACCAGCAGTGCCAACAGGGCAACGGCGGCGAGCCAAGGCCATCGGGTGCGGCCATCCGGGCGGGCGAGAACCAGCGTCGCGGCGAGGCCGAGCAGGGCCAAGGCCAGCGTGTAGCTGAACTTGGTCCAGTAAATCATGGTGACGGCAGCGGTTTGCATGTCCGGCCGCATGCCGAGCAGCATCAGCATGGCGAGGACGGCCAGCACCCCGCTCAGCAGCAGGGCGCCGACGAGCAGGCGCTGCATGGCCATGGGACGGACCGGCTTGAGGTCGGCAGCCAGGCGGGCGATCAGGTCATCGGTCATTTGGAACCTCCCGCGAAACGGGCTGCAAGGGCTTTGAGGCCGCGGTGGATAGAGACCTTGGCCGCTGTTTCGGTCATGCCGTGAGCGGCGGCGGCTTCGGCCACCGAGGCGCCATCAACCTTGGTGCGGCGGATCAGGTCCGAGGTGCGGGCCGGCACAGTGTCTAAAACGGTCGCGAGATCGCGTCGCGCAACTGCATCGGCACTGTCGTCATGCGCCAGAATGGGCGCGTCGTCTTCCAGCGGCACGGTGAGCCGGATCGACTGGCGGCGGACGTGGTCGACGAATTTGTGGTGCGCGACCGCGTGCAGCCAGGCGGTGAACGGCCGGTTACGGTCATAGGTCATGCGGCGGGTGTGGATGGCCAGCAGAGTCTCCTGCACGAGATCCTCCGCGTGCGATGCGAAAGCGGGGGTGAGCCGCCGGGTGAAATAGGGCCGCAAATGCTTGCCCAGATCGGCGAGAAGCCTGCGATAGGCTGCGGCATCGCCATCGAGCGAGGCGAGCATCAGATCTCGCAGTCGTGTCTCGATCGGGTCAACCTGCATTGCTCGTCCATTCGTACCGGATACGGGTATGGTTACATGGCGCGACGAGAACTGGAAATGGCGATGTAGGTATCACGTCCGCGTGACCAAGTAACACATCGCTGCGAGTTGGCGAATGGCCTGGCATGACTGCGCCAACAGGGCGTGGTCGAGATCAGGAAAACCATCATGCGTCACACTCTCCATATCGCCTCGCTCCCTGCCCTGGCCCTGCTACTCGCTTTGTCGGCCGCCGCTACAACTTTTGCCCAGGACGCCATGGCGCCAGCCGGGGCCATGGCCCCAGGCGCAATGACACCGATGAGCGATGCCGATTTCGAAGTGTGCACCGGGGAAGCCAGCACGCTGAGCTTCGAGGCCGTCAAGTTGTCGGCGATGGCCGCGTGCGATGGACTGCATAAGGGTGTGGACGTCATGGGCGCCCTCCAGTCGATGCATAATAGAATGAGCGCGATGGCTCCGGCCGATAGCATGGCCCCTGCCGACGCGATGGCCCCTGCCGCGAAATAACATTTAAGTGATATCGGCCGGCCGCCCCTCGCGATACCGTTCCTTCATGGACGGGGCGCGGGCGGCCGGAGACGTTCAGGGGGAAAGAGCTATGAGCGACGAGACGGCAATGACGGCCAGCAAAGGCCCGCTGATCTACCGCCAGTCGATCTGGACGCGGGTAACGCACTGGATCTGGGCGATCTGCCTGTTTTTCCTGCTGCTAACCGGGCTGCAAATCTTCAACGCGCATCCGGCGCTGTATATCGGGCAGCAGTCCGGCTTCGAGTTCGAGAACTCGGTGCTGGAGATCGGCGCCATCAACACCGATGCGGGGCCGCGCGGGCAGACCACGGTGTTTGGTCAGAATTTCGATACCACGGGGCTTGGCCTCGGGATGAGTGGCGCGGCCGAACGTCCGGTTTACACGGCATTTCCTGGCGCCGTGACCATCCCATCCTATCGCGATCTAGGTACCGGTCGCGTGGTGCACTTCTTTTTTGGCTGGCTATTCGTCGCGACGATGTTCGTCTGGTTTCTCGCCAGCTTCATCAACGGCCATATCCGGCGCGACATCGTGCCGATGCCCAAGGATATCGCCGGCGTACCCAAGGATGTGGCGGACCATGCAACGCTGCGTTTCAAGCATGGGCGCACTTATGGGCCGCTACAGAAGCTGGCGTATTTCGGGGTGTTCTTCATCCTGTTTCCGCTGATCGTGCTTACCGGGCTGACGATGAGCCCGGGGATGAACGCGTTTGCCCCTTGGATGATCGACCTGTTTGGCGGGCGGCAGACGGCGCGGACCATTCATTTCATCACCATGCTGCTGCTGGTGGCGTTTTTCATCATCCATATTGTGATGGTGGTCGCTGCCGGCCCAATCAACGAGCTGCGCTCGATGATCACTGGCTGGTATCGCGCCAGCCCCGGCACACCAAGTGTCGAAGGAGACAAGCCATGAGCGGTTTAATTACGCGCCGCAATTTCCTGCGCGGCTCTGCGGTAGCGGGGTCGGGACTGATCCTTGCGGGTTGCGACCAGTTCGACTTTTTGGCCGACAAATCCGGCGTGGCGCGGCAGGTTATGGAGCGGGCCAATGTGCTCACTTACACCGCCCAGCGCGCGTTGATCGGCGAGCAGACGCTGGCGCGTGAATATGCGGCCAGCGAAATTCGCCAGGGCCAGCGGCCCAACGGCTCGGTTGATCCGTCGACGCCTGAATACACCTTCCTCAAGATGCAGGATTTTGCCAGCTACAAGCTGACCATCAAGGGCATGGTGGATCGCGAAGTCAGCTTCTCGCTCGACGAGCTGCGCAACATGCCGGCTCGCAGCCAGATCACCCGGCATGACTGTGTCGAGGGCTGGAGCTGTATTGCCAAGTGGACCGGGACGCAGCTTGGGCCGCTGCTGGACATGGCGGGCGTCAAATCCACGGCGCGCTATGCGGTCTATCACTGCTACGACAATATCCAGCGGACGCTGTCGGGCGACATTCTCTATTACACCAGCTCGGATTTGATCGACGCTTATCACCCGCAAAGCATCCTCAGCTATGGGCTCAACGATCAGGTGCTGCCGGTGTCCAACGGGGCACCAATACGGCTACGGATCGAGCGCGCGCTTGGCTACAAGCAGCCGAAGTACCTGCATACGATCGAGCTGGTCGGTGACCTGGCGCCGTTCGGCAAAGGTCGCGGCGGCTATTGGGAAGACACGGGCTATGATTGGTACGGCGGGATTTAAGCTGCCGCGCAACCCCGCCATGCAGGGGGCGAGCCGGAATAACCTTGCTATTTCAGCGAGCATGGCCCATATCAGCGGCATCGTCACTGGCGCATGGACCTTCAATGGATCCGATGGCGCCACGAATTAATGTGACGGACTTCACTTCTTATCCCCTGCGGTGAGCGGCGAAGTCAGCCCGGAAGCCTTTATTGATAACGTCTTCAATTTGTTACCGAAGACGTTCAGTAATTTCCGGGTTCGAGCCAGCACCCGCGCGATATCTCCCTTTTATCGCCCGATTGCATTTGTTGACCCGCCGACGCTTGTGCGTTCGGCGACAGGCGCGCTGCATTGTCCTGCGCGCCTGCAAGCGCCTTTCGGCGCAGAAAGACGTGTTCACTTGAACGATTTCATTTCCCTCGGTCTTCCCGAAATCCTGACCGACAGCCTGACGGCGCATGGTTTTACCGTGCCGACCAAGATCCAGGAACTGGCGATTCCCAAGCTGCTCGAAGGTCGCGACGTGATGGGCATTGCCCAGACCGGCTCCGGCAAGACCGCCGCATTCGGCCTGCCGATCCTGGCCGGCATCCTGACCCTGACCGGTCGTCCGAAGCCGCTGACCACCCGCGCGCTGATCCTGGCGCCGACGCGTGAACTGGCCGTGCAGATCGACGAAAGCATCCGCAAGTTTGCCGGCACCAAGATGAAGCTCGACACCGTGCTGCTGCTCGGCGGCGTGTCGCGCTACCATCAGGTCAAGCGCCTGGAACGCGGCGTCGACATCGTCGTCGCCACCCCGGGCCGCCTCAAGGACCTGATGGACGACGGCAAGATCAAGCTCGGCGAGACCCGCTGGCTGGTGCTCGACGAAGCCGACCGCATGCTCGACATGGGCTTTATTGCCCCGGTCCGCGCCGTGGTTAAGGCTATCGGCATTAAGCGCCACACCATGATGTTCTCGGCTACCATGGCCCCCGAAGTTGCCGAGCTGGCGAAGAGCCTGCTGCAGGAGCCAGTGCGCGTCGATGCGTCGGTTGCCGGCTCCACCGTCGTCAAGATCGACCAGCGCGTGATCCTTTCCGGCGCCAAGGCCAAGCGCGGCGTGCTCAACGAGCTGCTGCTCAGCGAGACCGAAAACATGGAACGCGTGATCATTTTCGCGCGCACCAAGCATGGCGCCGATCGCGTTGCCAAGAACCTCGAGATCGACGGTCACAAGGCTGCGGCCATCCATGGCAACAAGAGCCAGAACGCCCGCCAGGCAGCCCTCAAGGGTTTTGCCAGCGGTGACGTTCGCATCCTGGTTGCTACCGATATCGCGGCCCGCGGCATCGACGTGCCCGGCATTACCCATGTGGTGAACTACGAACTGCCGGACGATCCGGAAAACTATGTGCACCGTATTGGCCGGACCGGTCGCAACGGTGCCTCGGGCATTGCCATCACCCTGTGTGACGGCACCGAGCGCGGCAAGCTGCGCGATGTCGAGCGCCTGATCCGCCGCACGCTGCCCTATACCGGCGACTTGCATATGGCCAATGACACCGGCGTGGTTGAAGCACCGCGTTCAGCCTACAAGAAGCCAAGCGGCGGGCGTCCTGCCGCAGGTGCTCGCAATGGCAAGGGCCCGCGCGCTCCGCAGGCCGATCGTCGTTCGCCGGCCGAGCGTCGTCCGTTCGCCGAATTCTCCAAGGAAACCGGTGGCAGAAGCCAGCCGCATCACCAGCCTTCGGACACCCCGCGTGGCCGTCCGGCCAGCGATGCGCCGCGTGCTGCCCGTCCCGATAGTGCGCCGCGCACTCGTCCGGAAAGTGCACCGCGCACGCGTCCGGATGCTGCAGCGCGCACCCGTCCGGTCGACGGCGCAGCGCCGGCTCGTGGCGTCCGTCGCGACATGGAAACCGGCAAGCCGATGGCTGCAAAGCCTGCTGCTGCAAAGCAGCGCTGGGGCAAGACCCAGAAGGACGCCGTGCGTAGCGCCGGCCGCTCCAATGTCGATCGCCAGCGCGGTCGTGCATAGAGGCGTCAGCCTCAGCGGAATCGGATAAGACAAGGGCGGCCCCAGTGGCCGCCCTTTTTGTTTGGAGTTTTGCCATGACGAGCATCGCAGTTATCGGACCCGGTGCGATCGGCGGGACGGTCGCAGCCTGGCTGGCCCAGGACGCGACGCTGGATGTGATGGTTTGCGCGCGGACGCCGTTTGATGACCTGCGGATCGAGACGCCGAACGGGGTAATCACGGCAAAGCCTGAAGTGCTGTTGGACCCAGCTAAGGCCAAAGTGGTTGATTGGGTGTTGGTGACGACCAAAACCTACGACGTTGATTCCACGAAACCGTGGCTGGACCGCCTGGTTGGCGGGAAGACGCGCGTTGCTATTGTCCAGAACGGGGTTGAGCAGGTTCGGCTATTCCAGCATCTGGTGCCCGCAGAGCGACTGCTTCCAGTGGTGATCAACTTGCCAGCGGTGCGGACGTCGCCGGGGCGGATCGCCTATGGGCGGAGGGGTGTCATCGCGGTGCCCGCCGGACCCGATGGTGAGGATTTCGTGGCGTTGTTTGCCAAGACCGAGATCGCGGCGGCGGCCTATGCCGATTTCGTGTCACAGGCCTGGATCAAGCTGTGCGGAAATTGCATTTCGGTAGTGCCGGCGCTGACCTTGCGCGCCACCGGGCCGGTGTGGAGCGAAGACCTCGAAGCCATCGTCCGTGGGTTGGTGGAAGAATGCGCAGCGGTGGGCCGGGCCGAAGGGGCGGTCATATCCCAGGCTGTAGTCGAGGACGCCGTGAACAACTCACGCAACATGGCTGAAGGCTCAAAGGGCGGCTCGCTGCATGCGGATCGGCTGGCCGGCAATCGGATGGAAGTCGATGCGCGTAATGGCGTAATTGTGCGGCTTGGGGAGAAACTTGGAATCCCGACGCCGATGAACAGAGTGCTGGTGACGCTACTCGCGGCATCGGGGAGCCCGTGGGTCGCCGGAAGCTAAGTGGCTTCCTAAGCCACCGACGCTAGATAGAGGATGTCGCGCTGGCTCGATCCGTCTGGAGAGGCTGGCACCAGGCGGTCAAGATAGCTTTTGCTCCAGTTGTCGACGCTGTGTTTGCGGGCGGCGGCCATCAGGGTGGTCCAGCGAGCTTTCCGTTCGTCGAGGGGCATGTCGAGGGCCATGCGCAGGGCTTCGGCGGTTTCGTCGGTGTCGAAGGGATTGACCAGGATGGCGTCTTCGAAGATTTCGGCGGCGCCGGCAAAGCGGGACAGGACTAGTACGCCAGGGTCCTGCGGGTCCTGCGAGCCGACATATTCGTGGGCCACGAGGTTCATGCCATCGCGCAGTGGCGTGACGAGGCCGACGCGGGCGAGGCGATAAAGGCCGGCTAGGCTGGGCTGTCCGTAGGCGCGTTTTACGTAGGTCAGCGGCGACCAGTCGGGCTCGGCAAAGCGGCCCATGACGCGGCCGCACATAGCGTCGAGCGTGTCGCTGGTTTCCTGATATTCCTTGATGCTGTCGCGCGATGGCGGCGCTATCTGCAGCAGATGAACGAGACGGCGGAAGCGGGCGTTGTTGGCCAGCAGTTTATCATAGGCTTCGACGCGCTGCGGCAGGCCCTTGGAATAGTCCAACCGATCGACGCCTAGGATCAGGTCCTGATCGCCCATGGCACGCTCCATGCGCTTGAGCATCTTGTTGGCGGCGGAGCTGACGGCGAGTTTGGCGAAGGCGTCGGGGTCGGAGCCAATCGGGAAGGCGGCGACTTCGGTGCGGCCAAAATCGACCGACTCGAGCGGCGAACCGGACAGTGTCGACGGTGTCTGATGCTCGGCAAATTCGGTGAAGGCGGTGACGTCCCTATTGGCCTGCATGCCCACCAGGTCGTAGCGCGACAGGTCGCGCATCAGTTCGCCGTGGTGGGGTATGGCGTAAAGTGCGTCCACGGTTGGGAAGGGGATGTGCAGGTAGAAGCCGATGCGATTGCGTACGCCGAGATTGCGCAGCTCGCTGGCGAGCGGGATCAGGTGGTAGTCATGCACCCAGATGACGTCGTCGGGCTTGAGCAGCGGTAACAGGGCATGGGCGAACTGTGCGTTGACGCGGCGATAGCCTTCGTACCAATGCGCCTCGATGGTGGCGAGGTCGAGCCGTAGGTGGAAGCTGGGCCAGAGGATAGAATTGGAAAAGCCGGCGTAATAGTCGTGATGGTCGTCGCGATTGAGATCGACCTGGGCCACCGTGAGGCCATCGATGTCTTCGAAACGCGCTTCGGTGGAGGGCGTCTCAACCAGCTTGCCGGACCAGCCGAACCAGAAGCCCTCGCGCTCGGCGAGGGTTTTGCGCAAGGCTACCGCCAAGCCGCCCGCCGCCGGGCCTTTGCCCGGCGTGCGGTTCGATACAACGATGATACGGCTCATGAGCGCCCCCGTTCGGTCAGTCTCAATGCGTTATTGCTGCGGCGTCGCGATCACGTGCCACGATATCGCCCAGGCCGCGGATCAGCGCGTGGACCGAGGCGACGTTTGGAATGCGCATGCGGGCGGCGGTTTCGCCATTGCCCAGCTTGATGCCGACGCCGCCCAAATCCTGAGCTGCGATGAAGGCATCTTCGTCGGTGGTGTCATCGCCGATAAAGATTGGCGTGCGACCGAGGAAGGGTTCTTCGCGCATGAAAGCGCGCAGCGCCTCGCCCTTGCTGGCGGCGCGAGGGCGGGCTTCTAACACCATTTTGCCGGGGACCAGGGTGAAGTCGGGCACGTTGTGGACAGCATCTTCCATCGCGATTCGAACGGCGTCTTCGAGTTCGGGTGCCTGGCGATAGTGCAGGGCGACGGCGCCTTCCTTGGGCTCGAGGATGAGGCTGGGATTTTCATCGACCAGGGACTGCAGCGCCTGGGCGATCTGTTCAGCGCCGAGCACTGCGGCGGGGTCGACGGTTTCGACGAAGCCGTCGGCGCGGCGGCGCTGGGTGCCGTGGGCGCCGGCGATTGGCAGGTGCAATGGCGCTAAGTACTTGTCGATATCGGAAATTTCGCGACCAGTGAGCACAGCGAATGCGCTGTCGAGTTCGGTAACAGCGCGCTGAATCTGGTCGGCAAGGGTGTCGTCTACCTGGATTGCATCAGGCGTATCGGCCAGCTCGACCAGCGTGCCATCGAAGTCTGTGAAGATGGCGAGCAGGGGAATGGCCGGGGCAACGGCGTCGATCTGGGACATAACTGAGCCTTCCGGGATTGGGAGTCAGTGTGTCAACGCACCGCGGCGGGAATGGTTCGGCACTACATGGCTGTCATGCGGCATCAGCTATTCTGAACGGATTATGAATGCTGCATTGGTGCGCCATTCAACGCATCCGGACTAGATCAGGGCCAGCGTCACACATGTCCGGATTGAACAAGATGTCCCAGCTCATTCTCACCGCGCTCTTTGCTACCGCGCTGAGCTTTCTGACCTTCGCCGCTTCGTTTGCCGAAGTGCCGCGGAGCGAGTTCGCGCCGGTTATTGCCAGCCACGAGTAGCGGGTCAGGCGAGGGGGTGCCCTTGTCGCCTTTGCTGGACTGGTAGCTGCTGGACAGGTCACCATACATTGCATTGAGATCGTCGAAGCGCGCTAGCAAGATTTCCTTGTGGCTACGGTCGAGGGCGGCGATCATCTGGGCGAGGTTGTGGCTGGTCCAATATTGGTTGGTGCGGTTGTAGAGCGGGCGGTCGGCTGGGACTTCCGTGCGGTCGGGGTCGGGGACCGCATAGACGCCCTTGAGAATCTGGATGTCGTAAGGGATGGCGAAGCTGTCGCGGCTGTCCTGGTGGCTGAACAGATAGTAGAAATTGTCGAAGCCGGACCAAGTTATGCCCGAGAGGCAGAGCGAGCAGGGTTCGTGCGTGGCGAGGAAAATGCAGTCCTTGACCGCCGGGCGCTGGTCGGCGGGGATCTCGAAGAAGCGTTTGATGGCATGCATTTCGCCATGCCAGAGCGGATTTTCGATCTCGTTATTGGTCTCGGCGACTACGACCGACAGATCGGATTTGCGCAGGATGGCGGCGCCGAACAGCTTGTTGCCGCGGGCCACGCCTTGGCGGGTTACCGGGGCAATGTTGTGCTCGATGACGTCGAGCATGCGTGAAATCAGGTCGGCGTTGTCCATGGTATTTCCAGTCATTCAACGATCGTCCAGGCCGCGTCGAAATGATGCTCTTCGAGATTGTTGCCGTCGCCGCCACGGTCGACGACGATGAAGTCGCTTTCGGCTTCGAGCGGGGTCAAAACGCCGTGCCAGGTGTTCATGGCGATGTTGACCCCCTGGCCGGGTGACGGGCGGAAGGCGCGGA
Organism: Devosia sp.; assembly: GCA_028290245.1. GTDB lineage: Bacteria > Pseudomonadota > Alphaproteobacteria > Rhizobiales > Devosiaceae > Devosia. The sequence continues at coordinate 11,193 of JAQGKG010000423.1, forward strand.
GGCGGGTCGGGGTGCCGCTGTGGTCTTCGGCGACGATGACCAGCCAGGGATTTTGCGTGAGCGGGTAGAAGGCCTGGCTGCCGAGCGGGTGCCGTTCGACCAGCGTGAGGCTGAGCGGCAGGGTGTAGGGCTGGCCGCGGAAGATCGAGATCAGCGGGCGGGCATGGACGCCACCGAGCTCGACGCGGGCGAGGTCGTGGTAGCGCTCGGTCATGCCGGCATTGATCGGATAATGGTTGGCGCCAGCCAGTTCGATGACTTGCCCGAAGGGAGCAAAGGCCGACGCGGTTAGCGGCTCGATCAGGATGTTGGCCATGGTCAGAACGGCAGCTTCATGTGGCGGTTGACGTCCTTGTAGAGCAGGTAGCGGAAGCGGTTGGGACCGGCGTAACAGGCCTGCGGGCAGAAGGAGCGCAGCCACATGAAATCGCCGGCTTCCACCTCGACCCAATCGCGATTGAGCCGGTAGACGGCCTTGCCTTCGAGCACGTAGAGGCCGTGCTCCATGACGTGGGTTTCTTCGAAGGGGATAACCGCGCCGGGCTCCAGCGTGACGATATTGACGTGCATGTCGTGGCGCACATTGGCCGGATCGACGAAGCGCGTGGTGCCCCAGGTGTTCTTGGTGCCGGCCATCCAGATGATCGGTTCGTCCTGCTCGTTGGCGACGAAGGCCTCTGGCGGCTCGATGCCCTCGACAACCTCATAGCGCTTGCGCACCCAGTGGAAGCGGACCGGAACGGTGCCTTTGTGTAGGAAAGTCCACTGGCAGCCGGGGGGCAGGAAGGCATAGCCGCCGGGCTTGAGCAGGTGGCTCTTGCCCTCGATGGTGACGGTGGCCTGACCTTCGACAACGAACAGCACGCCTTCTGCGAGCGAATTGGGCTCGGGCTTGTCGCTGCCGCCGCCGGGCATCACTTCCATGATGTATTGCGAGAAGGTCTCGGAAAAGCCGGACAGAGGACGGGCGATGACCCAGCAGCGCTCGTCGCGCCAGTGGGGCAGGTATGAGGTGACGATATCGGTCATCACGCCGCGCGGAATGAGCGCATAGGCCTCGGTGAACACGGCGCGGCCAGTGTGAAGCGCAGTCTGGGGCGGTAAGCCGCCGGCAGGCGAGGCGTAGGTGCTATCGGCCATCGGTTATTTTTAGTCCCTGACAATTGCGTGAATACTAGAACCAGAGGGGAGGGAAGGCCAAGCCCTATCAGGGTGCCTGCAGAGCATAGCTGGTGTCTTCGAGCCGGATTATTGCAAAGCCGGTCCAAGGCTTGGGCGATTTGGAGATTTTTCGCCTAGTGGCTGTTCCAACCCGCGCACCCCGGCAAGAACGGTATGGTTTTTGTGCCGTCTTGCGGCTTTCCTTTCCATCGTTAAATAGCGATGCACGGCTGTTTAACGACCCCCTTGCCTCCGAGGAATCTGTGGACGCCGCTTGTTCCAGGAAAGCTCAATTCATGTTGCTCGAAAAACTAAACTGGCGTTATGCCACCAAGAAGATGGACGCTTCAAAGATCGTCGCCGCCGACAAGGTAGAGCGCATCATCGAAGCTGCGCGGCTGGCGCCGACCTCCAGCGGCCTGCAGCCGTTTCAGGTGATCGCCGTGACCAATCCCGAAGTGCGGGCGAAATTGCGCGCCGCAGCGTTTGACCAGTCGCAGTTGACCGATAGCACCACTGTGCTGGTGTTTGCCGCCTGGGACAAATACACCGCAGAGCGCATCGACCAGATGCTGGCGCTTACCATTGCAGAGCGCGGCGGCAGCAGCGATACGCTCACCGCCTATTACGAGCGCCTCAAGGGCATGTATGTGCCTGCTGGTGCTCAGGCCAATTTCGAGCATGCTGCGCGCCAGGCCTATATCGGTTTCGGCATGTCGATCGCACAGGCTGCGTTCGAAGGCGTGGACGCAACGCCGATGGAAGGCTTCGAGCCGGCAAAGTTCGACGAGATTTTGGGCCTGGACAAGCTTGGCCTGCGTTCGGTGTGCATCCTGCCGCTCGGCTACCGCGCTGAGGAAGGCGACTGGCTGCTGGGGCAGAAGAAGGTCCGCCGCGCCAAGGAAAATTTCGTTATCGAACTGGCCTGATTGATGCGCCGCCCTTGGGTGAACCCGAGGGCGGCGATAATGCTAGCTCAACACCGCCTGCAGCCTGAGCAGGGCTATCCGTTCAACTTGGGCGGTGGCGGTGGAGAATTCCTGTTCGGGGGTGTTGCCGAGGCGGTGTTCAAAGGCGGCGAGGATGCTGGCTTTGGTATGGTCGCGGACGGCGATGATGAAGGGGAAGCCGAACTTTTCGACATAGGCGGTGTTTAGGGCGGTGAACTTTTCGCGCTCGTCGTCGGTCAGGGCGTCGAGGCCGGCGGACTTTTGTTCGGCGGTGGATTCGGCCGTGAGGCGCTTGGCGGCGGCGAGCTTGCCGGCGAGGTCTGGGTGGGCGCGGAGGACGGCGAGGCGTTCCTCGGGGGTGGCAATGCGGAACTGACTGCGCAGGGCGAAATGGAGGCCAATGGCGGTGTCGTTGACCGGGGCGAGTTCACCATCCCAGGCGCGTTCAGCGATCCATGGGGAGTGTTCGAAAACCGATCCGTAGCGAGCGACGAAGCCGGTCTTGTCGAGCTGGGAGGGGATGACCTCGGGCACGAAATAAGGGTGGGTGCTGGCCCAATGCTCGGCGATGGCGAGGCGGGTGGGAATCCAGACCTTGTCGAAGCCGGTGATGTAATCGACGAATTTCTTGAGGCCTTGGAAGCGGCCGGGCTGGCCGACGAGGCGGCAGTGCAGGCCCAGCGACATCATCTTGGGGCTGCCGGCCTGGCCCTCGGCATA
>JAQGKG010000433.1 GCA_028290245.1 Devosia sp.
TTTTGCCGCTGTGCACCGCGTCTTGCCCGGCGATGATGCCGAGGCCACCGCCCGCGACTACGCCGTTATGCTCAACGAGGCGCCGATCGACGTCATCCAGCTTGGCATTGGCGTCAATGGCCACATCGCCTTTAACGACCCGCCGGTTGCCGACTTCAATGATCCGCTCGATGTCAAAGTCGTCGAGCTCGATGAAGTCTGCCGCCAGCAGCAGGTCGACGACGACTGCTTTCCCACCCTGGCTGATGTGCCGCTGCGCGCGATCACCCTGACCATCCCGCGTCTGTTACGGGCGGGGAAGCTCTTTTGCATGGTGCCGGACAAGGCAAAGCGCAATGCAGTGCGCGGCGCTCTGCAGGGACCGATATCAACCGATTGCCCGGCCTCTATCCTGCGCACGGTCGACAATTGCGCGCTTTATCTCGACCCGGAGTCCGATCCAAATGTCTGATCCCACCAAGATCGATGCGGATGCCCTTTGTCAGGGTTATTTCGACGACGTCACGGCGCTGATGCAGCGCATTCTGACCGAAGAGCGTGACCCCATCGATCGGGCAGCGGCGCGCGTCGCGGATCAGATCGCCGCCGACAGGCTGGTGCATGTCTATGGTCCGGGCGGTCACTCCAATCTCGGTTCGCAGGAAATTTTCTTTCGCGCCGGTGGGCTGATGCATGTCAGCGCCATTCTCGATGAGGGCACGCTGCTCTCCAATGGCGCCCTGCGCTCCATGGCCATCGAGCGCACCCCCGGCTATGGCAAGATCGTCATCGCCGACCAGCGGCTGGGTGCAGACGATCTGCTGATCCTCGTCAATGCTTATGGCATCAATGCCGCGCTGATCGATGCGGCGCTCGAAGCCAAGAGGCGCGGTACTTTCCTTATCGGCGTCAACAGCCATGAGCATGCCAATAACTCCGCTGCCGAACATCCGGCGCGTCACCCGACCAAACAGAACCTGCACGACATCGTCGACATCGCCATCGACTGCAAGGTGCCGATTGGCGATGCCGTGGTTACGGTCCCCGGCATGGGCGAGCGTATCGGCGCCATCTCCACCTTTGCCAATGCCTTCGCGCTGAATAACGTTGTCATCCGTGCTGTCGCCAAGCTGGTCGAGCGCGGCATCGAACAGCCAGTCTGGCGCAGTGGCAATTCGCCGGGCGGCGACGAGGCCAATGGGCGCTTTATCGCCAATTTCGCCGGAAGGGTGCGCAAACTCTGATGAAGCAACTGCTCGGTCGCGATCCTGAATCAGGCGAGGGGCGCTCGATCAGCATCGAGCACGGCCGCATCACCGCTATCGCCCCCGCCGATTATACCGGTTCGCTCTATCTCTCGGCTGGCCTCGTTGACCTGCAGGTCAACGGCTATTCCCACTACGATCTCAATGGCGGCACGCTGACGCCCGAACGCGTGCTTGCGCTGACCGAAACGCTGTTGGCGTTGGGCACGACGACCTATCTGCCAACACTGGTGACGGCCTCCGAGATCGACATCACTAATGGCCTCATCGCCATCAAAGCCGCGCGGGAATTATATCCGCTCGTGGCTAAGGCCGTGCCCTTCGTCCATGTGGAGGGCCCGTTCATTTCGCCCAATGATGGTGCGCGCGGCGCCCATCCGGCGGCGCATGTGCGCGACGCAGATGTCCATGAGTTCGAGCGATGGCAGGCGGCAAGCCATGGTCTTGTCGGCCTCCTGACCCTGTCCCCACATACGGATGTGGCCATTGATCTTGTCCGCCATGCCAGCGCTCGGGGCATACAGGTGTCCATCGGCCATACCGATGCGACCTCCGAGCAAATCCATGCCGCCGCTGCCGCTGGCGCCACGCTTTCTACCCATCTCGGCAATGGCGCCGCCGCCATGCTGCCGCGCCATCCCAATGCCATCTGGGCGCAATTGGCCGATGACCGGCTGACCGCAACGCTGATCGGCGATAGCCATCACCTCCCGGCCGATACCCTCAAGGCGATGCTGCGCTCCAAGGGGCTGGACAAGGCGCTGCTGGTGTCTGATGTCGCCGCGCCTGGCGGGCTGGAGCCTGGCATCTATCACCAGACCATCGGCGGCCGCGTGCAGCTTTGGCCCAATGGACGGCTGGGCACGCCCGGCACCCCCTATCTCGCTGGCGCTGCCCTCCCACTCGGCGATTGCGTTGCGCGCACCACCGGCATGACTGGTTTCACCCTAGCGCAGGTACTTGCCCTCGCCACCGTCAATCCCGGCAAATTCGTCGGCGGCCGCGGCAAGCTCGCCGTGGGCGAAGCGGCCGATCTCATCCTTTTCGATTGGGCATTGGGCGACGACAAACTCACCATTGCCGAAACCTGGCTAGGCGGGGAGCGCGTATGGGCACGCTGAGGGGCGGCGTTGCTGTTGTCGATATCACCCCCGCGCCGGGGCTGCTGCTGTCCGGCTTCGCCGCTCGCACCGAGCCATGCATTGGCATCCATGACAGGCTGACTGTCCGGGCAATCGTCCTCGGCGATACCGCCATCGTCGTCGCCGATGTCATTGGTTTTCACGAGGAGATGAGTGCGCGCATTCGTGAGCGCTGCTCCATGCCTGTCGCCAACATCATCGTCGCCGCCACGCATACCCATGGTGCACCGGCCTGTATGGAGCATCGCCTGGGCAGTGCCGATCCAGGTTTCTTGCAGCAACTCGAAGACGGCTGCGTGGCCGCCTTACAACAAGCACTGGCTAATGCCGAGCCGGTGAGCCTCACTGCCGGCATGGGCGCCGATCCCGAAGTGGCCCGCAACCGCCGCCATGACGATGGCCCGCTCGACACATCACTGCCGGTGCTGCGCCTGCGCGCCATCGACGGCCGCCTCATCGCCACGCTCGTCTCCTACGCCTGCCACCCCACCGTACTTGGCGCCGACAATCGCCTGATCACAGGTGATTTCCCGCATTATGTGCGCGCCCACATCGAGGCGGCGCATCCCGGCTCTGTCGCTGTCTTCCTCAACGGCTGCACCGGCGACGTCAATATCGGCCATACCGCCCAGGCCTCGGTGTCCCTGGCCGCCAACAATGCTCGAACCTTCGAAAATGCCGAACGCCTGGGCACCCGCATTGCCGAAGCCGCGCTCGCTGCGCCGGGAAGGCAGATAGGCGACACCGTTTCAGCGCGTGAGAACTGGGTCGAACTGGCGCTGGAGCGGCGCGAAGGCGATCTGTCTGCCATTGCGGCGCAATGGCAGCATGAAGCTCAAACTGCCGATCCCCTGCGCCGCATCCTGCTCGATCACTGGATCGCCTGGGCACAGGCCAATCAGTCTCTGCCACCGAGTTACTGGACCGGCCGTGTTAGCCTCCTCGATTGGGGTGGCGTGCCCATCGTGGCGCTCCCCGGCGAAATCTTTGCCGACACCGGCCTCTCCATTCGCGCCGCCAGCGGCAACGGTCCAGCCTTCGTCATCTCCTATGCCGATGGCACGCCGGGCTACATTCCGCCGGCCAGCGAATATGCCTTCGGCGGCTATGAAGTCGATGAGGCGCACCGCTTTGTCGGCATGCGCGGCTCATTCGTCTCTGGCTCGGCTGAACGCCTTGCTAATTCGGCTAAAGCCTTGATCAGTCTGCACGAAAAAACGGCACGGTAGAAAATTGACGGAATTAATGGCGTGACCAGACCAAGCTTGGCTTGACACGCAACCGGTTGCACGAAAGACTTTGCGAGCGTGAACTACGTGCGTAACAACAGGGGAAGACAATGATGATGAACGTGCTGACTCGAACTGCGCCTTCGGCTTTTTCTGCGCTGGGACGCGCATCGCTTCTCGCATCCGCTCTTAGTGCGAGCCTGTTTGCCGCCACGGCGGCCAATGCCCAGGAAATCCGCGTCTGGAGCGGCTATCCCGAACTCGCCGCCTTCTACGATCACGTCGCCGAGGGCATGAAAGCCGAGTTTCCCGATCTCAGCGTCACGGTCGAAGCCATTGCCCTGCGCGAGCATGAAAAGCGCGTTGCGCTCGGCGTGACCTCAGGCGAGGCCGCTCAGGTCATCGAGTTGACCAACTCCATCGCTGCCCGCTACCTCGAAGGCGGCCTGCTCAACACGCCTCCTGCCGAGATCCAGGATTTTGTCAAGGATCCCGCCAATTTCGGCGAGTTCTACGTCAATGCTGCCAGCTATGACGGCACCGTCTATGGCATGCCACTGTTCCGCGGCCAGAGCGCGCTCTACTACAATACAGATATGTTCGCCGCAGCGGGTCTTACCACGCCTCCCACCACCATGGCCGAGTTCGATGAATTCGCCGAAAAGCTGGTGCAGCGCGATGCCAATGGCGTGCCGACCGTGTCGGGCTGGAGCATGCGCCTGTCGGGCGGTGGTTCGGGCATTGCCGAAAAGTTCGCCATCAACATGTGGCAGCATGGCGATGACCTGATCAAGCCGGCTGGCGAGGGCCTGTGGAAGTCCAACTTCGCGTCCGAAGCTGGCGTTGCCACCCTCAAGCAGTACCTGCACAACATTTTCGAAACCAAGACCGTCACCGTCGAAATGCCGGCTGATGCCGACGCCTTCGAGCGTGGCCAGACTGCCATGTTCATCCGCGAATCCTGGGTGATCGGCGATATCGCCGCCAAGGCCCCGGACTTGAAATATGCCACGACGACCCTGCCGCGCGGCACCATCGTCAGCCCCGGCCAGCTCTATGTCAAAGCCGAGGGCGATGAGGAAACGGCGGCCTGGGCCTTCGTGATGGAAACCCAGAAGCCGGAAAACCTGCTCTGGCTCCTCGACAATGTCGGTTGGTTGCCCAACCGTTCGGGCCTCGACTATTCGGCAATCGTCGCCGCCAAGCCGGGCTTTGAAGCGTACGTGAATTTTCCCGCCGACTATGCGCTGTTCTCGACCCCCGCCATCGGCCCGATCGATGAAATCCAGACCC
>JAQGKG010000452.1 GCA_028290245.1 Devosia sp.
ATGGTGGCAAACAGCGGCAGGCCGGCGGCATAATTGGCCGTGCCATCGATCGGATCGACCACCACGGCAAGGTCAGCCGAAGCCAACCGCGTCAGCAGCGCCGGATCAGCCGCCACTGATTCCTCGCCCACGAACAGCGCGTCGGGCATGAACGAAGCAATCCGCGCCTTGATGACATTCTCGGTGGCGATATCCGCCTCGGTGACCAGATCGATCGCCTCGGTCTTGATATGCACCATGCTGGCATCTAACCGACGGAATCGCGGCAGGGCCTCGGCACGGGCGGCATCGCGTAAAATATTGGCCAGTTCCATTACGTCGAAAGTCACGGGGCAGTCCTCTTGTCGAACAGGCCGGCAAAATCGAACAGTTTTGTATCGAGCATATGACTGGCGTTGATATTGCCCAGCGCGCGGATCATCACATCCTTGCGGCCCGGCATGCGCTTCTCGATGTCGTTGAGCATAGCCTTCGTAGCGTTGCGCTCAAGGCCATCCTGCGAGCCGCACAGATCACAGGGGATGATCGGGAACGCCATGGCGTCGGAAAATCGCTGCAGATCTTCCTCGCCGCAATAGATCAGCGGGCGCAGCACTTCGAGGTCGCCCTCGTCATTCAGCAGCCTCGCCGGCATGGCAGCGAGACGCCCGCCATGGAACATGTTCATGAAGAAGGTCTCGAGGCTGTCATCGCGATGATGGCCCAGCACCAGCGCCGTGCAGCCCTCCTCCCGCGCTATACGATACAGGTTGCCCCGGCGCAGCCGCGAGCACAGCGAACAATAAGTTGCCCCCACGGCCAATTTCTCGGTCACAATGGAATAGGTGTCGCGATATTCGATGCGGTGCGGAATATCGAGGCCGGAAAGGAATTCGGGCAGGATATGTTTTGGGAAGTTGGGCTGCCCCTGGTCGAGGTTGCACACCAGCAGCTCGACCGGCAGCATACCGCGCCATTTGAGGTCGAGCAGCAGCGCCAGCATGGAGTAACTGTCCTTGCCGCCACTGAGCGCCACCAGCCACTTTTCGCCCGGACGAACCATGGCGAATTTGTCCAGCGCCTCGCGCGTATTGCGGATCAGCCGCTTGCGCAGCTTGTTGAACTCGCCACTGCGCGGGGCATGGGCATAGATCGCGTGGCCGCCGGTTTCCGCATCGTCTGCGACCGGCGTATCCATGACCTCACTCATGGCGAAACTCTCTTTGATGTCATGGCGTAGCTGATAGCGCGCATGGACGCACAGGGGAAGGAAAACCGGGTGGTGCAAACCTTACCAAAGATTAATTCCGCCCCCTTGCTTTAGGCAAGATTACAACCGTTAGATGACGGCATTCCCCGGCACCCAGGAGTTTCGCGGTGTTTCGATCTTTCTTTCCCAATCCGCGCTTGTTCTTCACGTCTGCCCTGTGCTGGATCGCACTCGTCATGGTGGCTTGGTACACCATCGGCTCCAACCTGCAGGGCTTTCTCAGCCTTGGCCCTTGGCTCGGTGTGCCAGTTACCGAGACCAATCCAGAGCCTTTCTTCTCGTCGGACAAGGTGTGGCTGTATCAATACGTGCTGGCCACCGGCTATCTGTTCTGCATCCCCTGGTACTGGATTGGCGGCAATCGCCGCTGGTACTGGTGGAGCGTGGTGGGCAGTGTCACGATCATCGAGATCGTCTATTTCAACGTCCAGATCAGCGCCTGGCTGAACGACTGGTACGGGGAATTCTACAACCTAATCCAGACGGCATTGACCACGCCCGGCACGGTAACGCTCGAGCAGTTCCTCGGAGAAATCTGGACCGTCGCCTATGTGTTGATTCCGAACATCACCGTATTGGTCATCAACGCCTTCTTCATCGCCCACTTCCTGTTCCGCTGGCGCCGGGCAATGACGTTCTTTTACCAGAGCCATTGGCAGCACCTCCGTCACATTGAAGGCGCATCCCAGCGTATCCAGGAAGATACGCAGCGCTTTGCCAGCATCGTCGAGGGACTAGCCGTATCGCTGGTAGCGTCGGTGATGACGCTGATCGTGTTCTTGCCGCTACTATGGGACTTATCGTCTAACATTACCGAACTGCCGTTCTTCGGAGCAGTCAACGGCAGCCTGGTTTGGGTAGCCCTGGTTTCGTCGGCCTTCGGCACAGTGTTGCTAGCCGCTGTGGGTTGGAAACTGCCGGGCCTGGAATTTGAAAACCAGCGCGTCGAAGCGGCTTTCCGCAAGGAGCTTGTCTATGGTGAAGACCATGGCGAGCGGGCTGAACCGGTGACGATGCGGCAGCTGTTCATCAACATGCAGCACAACTACTTCCGGCTCTATCGGCACTACCTGTATTTCAACGTCGCACGCTACGCCTACCTGCAGGGCTCCAACTTCGTTCCGCTGATTGCGATGGGTCCTTCGATCGTTGCAGGATCCATGACCCTCGGTCTGTTCCAGCAGGTGAACAATGCGTTTGGCCAGGTTGAGGACTCTTTCAAGTTCTTGGCAAACTCCTGGACAACGATCATCTCACTCATCTCGGTGTTCAAGCGTCTGCGTGCGTTTGAATCAAACATCCCGCCTGATGCTATAGCCGCCAACGACTACGACGACCCAATCTTCCTGCGGGAACTGGCTACCCCACCCACCAGCGATGCAGTACCCGAGCAGCCCGCACAATTTTAATCTGATTACCTCTCCCCTGAGGGGAGAGGCCGACCTGCAGGGTCGGGTGAGGGGTTCAGCGTTCGTGAGATTCACCGGCAAGCCTGCCAACCGCTGAACCCCTCACCCTGCCCTTTGCCCTCAGGGGAGAGGGGTTCAAGAGGGCAGGTTATCTGAGGAGAAACAAAAAAGGCCGCTCCGAGGAGCGGCCCTTTTCAATTCTGTTATTCGACTGCGCTTAGCGCGAGTAGAATTCGACGACCAAGTTCGGTTCCATCTGGACCGGATATGGCACGTCGGCCAGCGACGGCACGCGGATGTAGGTCGCGGTCATCTTGTTGTGGTCGGTTTCGACGTAATCGGGAACGTCGCGCTCGGACAGCTGGGTCGCCTCGATCAGTACGGCGATCTGCTTGGAGCGCTCGCGCACTTCGATCTTGTCGCCAACCTGAACCTGGTAGGACGGAATGTTGACGCGCTTGCCGTTGACCAGGATGTGACCATGGTTGACGAACTGGCGAGCAGCGAACGGGGTCGCTACAAACTTGGCGCGGTAGATCACTGCGTCCAGACGGCTCTCGAGCAGGCCGATCAGGTTCTCGCCGGTGTCGCCCTTGACGCGGGCAGCTTCCGTGTAAAGCTTCTTGAAAGCCTTCTCGGTAACCGAACCGTAGTAGCCCTTGAGCTTCTGCTTGGCCCGGAGCTGTAGACCGTAGTCCGACAGCTTGCCCTTGCGGCGCTGGCCATGCTGGCCGGGGCCATAGGCGCGAGCGTTAAGTGGCGAGCCGGGACGGCCCCAGATGTTTTCGCCGAGACGGCGGTCAATTTTGTGCTTGGCAGAAATGCGCTTTGACATCGCGTATCCTTCTAGAATGTGAACGGATCGCGCCCTCCTCTGCCATCCCGAGGGATGACCGACAGACCCCAAATATTCAGGAGATCCCGGGTGCGCCTATGAGCCAGAGGCCCGAATAGGTGGGCGCGTCTTAGGCAATTACGACAGTTCCGTCAAGCGGACTCCGGCTCGCTCGACCCATCGGCCACCATCTTCTTGTCTAGGCTGCGCTGTTGGCGCAAGCCCGGGAAGATGATGCTCCAGATAATCGCCACCGCAATGGCGCCCACGCCGCCCACGGCAACGGCCGCAACTGGCCCGATAAAGTGAGCCACGGTGCCGGCCCGGAACTCGCCAAGCTCATTGGAAGCGCCAATAAACACCGAGTTTACGGCGTTCACACGGCCGCGCACTTCCTCCGGCGTCCATAGCTGCATGATGGTCTCGCGGATGGTAACGCTGACCATGTCCGAAGCGCCGACCAGCGCCAGCGCGGGAATCGAAATCCAGACTGTCGTGGACAGACCGAAGATAACGGTGAATAGCCCGAAACATCCGACGAACACGAACAGCATCTTCCCGGCGTGATCGCGAATCGGAAACTTGGTCAGCACCAGCGCCATGACGATAGCGCCGATGCCGGGTGCGGCGCGCAACAGGCCAAGCTCCTGCGGGCCGGCGTGCAGGATGTCCTTTGTGTAGACGGGTAGTAGAGCCACTGCCCCGCCCATCAGCACGGCGAACATGTCGAGCGAGATGGCGCCCAGCACCAACTTGTTCGAGAAAATGTAGCGGAAGCCACCAAAAATC
>JAQGKG010000454.1 GCA_028290245.1 Devosia sp.
GCCAGCAGGAAAAATGCCGTCGCGAGGAAGTTGAAGAAGCCATATTTCACAGCGCCATCAAGCTGTAAGGGCCTGCCGCCCAGCACCATCAGGCCGAACGAGGCGATCAGCATTACCTCGAACCAGACGTAAAGATTGAACAGATCGCCGGTCAGGAACGAGCCCGTGACGCCGGCCAGAAGCAGCAAAACCATGGCGTGAAAATTGTCATCGAGGCCCCGACCTCGCTCGCCCTCGGCATAGACCAAGACGAGTAGCGTCACGACGGCGGCGGCCAGTGCAAAGGCGGCGCCGAACAGATCGGCGACGAAGGAAATTCCGAACGGCGGCAGCCACTTGCCCATGGTCATGCTGAGCGGGCCAATCTCGAACACCCGCAGCAGGAGAGCGATTTCGCAGGCAATCGCCGCGCAAATCACCAGCGCCGAGACGGCAAAACCGAAGCTCCCCACCCTCCGCAACATCAGGCAAACCGCCGCCCCCATCAGGCACAGCACCAGCGGTAGTACGATCACCCAGTCAGCCGCCGCAGTCAGCGTATCGATCATGGCGGGAGGCAACAAAAGTTCCTCCATCTCAGTAACTTAGCGGCGGGCTGGGCTCGTCCACCGGTTCGGCGACGCGCATGGTGTCTGTATTGTCGGCATCGAGGCTCTGATAGGCGCGGAAGGCGAGCACCAGCAGGAAGCTAAACATGGCAAAGCCGATGACGATGGCGGTCAGGATCAGCGCCTGCGGCAGCGGATTGGCGATAGGGCCATCAGGCTGGTCCAACCCGGCTGGAATTATCGGCGCAAGGTCTCGGGTCAGCCGGCCCGCGTTGAAAATCAGCAGGTTGACGCCATTGCCGAACACCACCAGCCCCAGCAGCATGCGGATGACCGAGCGCGACAGCAGCAGGTAGATGCCAACCGCAATAAAACACCCAACCAGCGCGGCGAGCACATAGTCCATCAGCTTGCCTCCCCGCCATCGGCTTCGAGCCCGAGCGCTATAGCCGAGATGGTGCCGAACACCACGAGGAACACCCCGACATCGAATACCATCGGCGTTGAGAGCGGCACTGTAGTGTCGCCGAGTTCCAGGTACAGCCATATACTGGTCATGAACGGCGAGCCGGTGAACAGCGAGGCTAGGCCCGATAGCCCAGCGATGAGCACCCCAAAGCCGGCGATGGACAGCGGATCGAAACGTAGGGCGCGCCTCGTTACCTCCGACCCGTTGGCCATGCCGAGGATGGCTATGGCGGACGCGGCGATGAGCCCGCCGATGAAGCCGCCGCCAGGCTCGTTGTGGCCGCGCAGGCAGATGTAGACTGCGAAAACCAGCATGATAGCGACGATCAGTGGCGCCATGGTGCGGAAGATGATGGTGTTCATGGAACAGCCTTTCGCCGGCGCAGCAGCGCCATGATGGCCATGCCCGCCCCCATCACCACCGAGATTTCGCCCAAGGTATCAAAGCCGCGGAAATCAACCAAGATAACGTTGACGATATTGGAGCCGTGGGCAATCGGCACGCTGGTTGCGGTGAACAGCTCTGACAGGCGGGTATCGAGATCACCGCTCAGCACCACCATCAGCAACAGGCTGACGCCGGCGCCGCAGACCAGCGCCAAGGTGCCATCGCGCGCCATATCTTCCAACTCACGATGATCGCGTTCGTCGAGCCGCAGGCGCGTCATCACCAAGGCCAGAATGACGACCGACAGGACTTCAACCATGAACTGGGTGAAGGCCAGGTCAGGCGCTGCGAACAGCAGGAGAATCAGCGCCACCGCGACGCCCTGGATGCCAAGGGCGACAATGGCGATCAGCCGACTTGGTGCGGCAATAATAGCAACGAGGCCCACCAGCGCCAGCACGACGACGCCCCATTCATAAATCGTGAGTTCTGGCCAAGCGAGCTTGGCCGACCAATTGCCGAGGTCGGAAGTCGGCAGCAGCACAGCGTAACCACCCAGCAGAGCCATCGGCACGATCAGCGCCAGCGCCAGCGTGGCAAATACCGTGACCAGATAAATCTCGAGCTTGCCGTGGTGCAAGAACCGCGTCACCGCGCCTGAAAAGCGGATCAACCCGAACATCAGTGCGTCAAACACCGTATCCGCCGTCCAGCCGAAGGTAGTTTCCAGCCGCCGCAGCAGCGTGCGCAGCGTTGCGGCATTGAGATAGACTAAAACGCCCAGCGCCCAAGTCAGCACCGACAGCCAGATCAGCGGATTGGCTGGGTTGATGGCCAGCGACAGGTGGCTTTCGACTGGTGCGCCGAGAATTGCTGACGCGCCGGGCTGCAATACGGTCTGCCCGAGCCAATCCGGCATCACCGCGGCGACGATACCAGCCGCGCCAAGAATGATCGGCCCCGCCAGCATGGCAATCGGCGCTTCATGCGCGGCTTTCGGCGTTAGCACGGCGGGGCCTAGGAATGGCTTGACCATGACCAACATGGCAACGCCCGCCAGCATGGCATTACCCGCCACAAGCACGACCATCACTATGATATCGTCCCAGCGCCACGCCAACAGGCCAAGATACATTTCTTCCTTGGCATAATAGCCGAGGGTCAGCGGCAAGCCGATCATCGCCAAGCTTGCAAGCGCCGCGCCAATGAAAGTCACCGGCATGCGGTCGGCCAGCCCGCCGAGAACGGTTATGTCGCGGGTGCCCGCCTCGTGGTCGACCGCGCCGACCACCATGAACAGGCCGGCCTTATAGAGTGCGTGGGCGACGAAATAGATCACCACGGCAGCCACGGCGTAAGTCGAACCCAGCCCGAGCAGCAGCACCGATAGGCCCAGCGAGGCGATGGTGGTCTGTGCCAGCATTTGCTTGAGATCGGTTTGGCGTAGCGCGCCTAGCGCGCCCCAGATCAGCGTGGCGCCGCCGAAACACACCAAAATCCAGGTCCAGGCCGCTGTGCCGCCCAGCCACGGCGTAGTTCGCGCCAGCAGGTAGACGCCGGCCTGCACCATGGTCGCCGAATGGAGGAATGCCGAAACCGGGGTCGGCGCCTCCATGGCATTGGGCAACCAGAAGTGAAACGGCACCTGCGCCGATTTCGTGAAAGCCGCGAGCACGAAGCACCCTAGCACCGGGCCATAAAGCGCCGTGCCGCGCACCTCGTCTCCCAATGCGCTCAGGTCCCAGACGCCGGTTACCTGATGCACCAGCAACACGCCGGCTAGGAGCGCCATGCCGCCGATATTGGTGATGACCAATGCCTGGATGGCGCCGCGCCGTGCTGCCTGGCGAGTGTGATCGAAGCCGATCAGCAGAAAGGAGGTAACGGAGGTCAGCTCCCAAAACAGGAACAGCGCCAGCATGTTATCGGCCAGCACCAGCCCCAGCATGGCGCCCATGAAGGCTAGCAGAAAGGCAAAAAACCGCCCGAGATGGGCATGGCCTTTGAGGTATGCCCCAGCATACAGCACGACCAGCGTGCCGATGCCGGAGATGGTCAGCGCGAAGATCAGGCTCAGCCCATCGACGAAA
>JAQGKG010000463.1 GCA_028290245.1 Devosia sp.
AGCGAAATGCTGGCGCGGCGAGGCCTCGGCTTCGACGATATCGACTATTTCGAGCTGCACGAGGCGTTTGCGGCGCAGGTGCTGTGTACCCTTAAGGCCTGGGACGACGCGGATTACTGCAAGACTATATTGGGGCGCGACGGTGTGTTGGGTCCGATCGACCCCACCAAGATCAACGTCAAGGGATCGAGCCTCGCCTACGGCCACCCGTTCGCCGCGACCGGTGCGCGCATCCTCGGCCTCACCGCAAAACTACTCTCGACGGAGCCGGGAAAACGCGCTTTGTTGAGCGTCTGTACGGCGGGTGGACAGGGTGTCGCCGCTATTGTCGAGAGCGCTGCATGAACGAGAATGTCCTGAAGTTTCGACGGCCCGAAAAGAAGCCGGAGCCGCCGGTGAAAAAGCCACGGGGCCCGCTGCCGGGCTGGGTGCCGTGGGTAGGCCTCGTGGCACTCGCGGTGATGCTCTATGTCGTACAGCAGGGCGGTTAGCATACGGTTGTATCGATTGTGAGCCGCGCCCAAGCCGGCTTGTCCACACTCTGTTAACAATTTGGGCGGGCTTGTCGCTTAGGTCAAGGTTTTGCTTGTCAGTGGACGGAAAGACAGAATACCGTCCAGCATCTTGACCGGCCGGTCAAATTTCTGGCCCCAAGGCTAATGCCAATCTGCGACGATATGATTGCGGAAAAAAGACAATCTCAGGAATTCCACAAGGAGACGGGACCCCGATGAAACTCACGCAAACCTTGACTGCGGCATTGACCGCCAGCGCGATTGCCCTGCTGATGAGCAGCACGGCAATGGCTGCGACGCTCAACATGATGAACGGTTCCGAGCCCGGCTCGATCGATCCGCATCAGGCTTCGGGCGATTGGGAAAACCGCATCATCGGTGACTATATCGAAGGCCTGATGACGGAAGATGCCAATGCCGAAGCCATCCCCGGCCAGGCCGAAAGCTACACCATTTCGGACGATGGCCTGGTTTATACCTTCAAGCTGCGTGACGGCATCCAGTGGTCGGACGGCGAGCCGGTGACGGCCGAAGACTTCGTGTTCGCCTTCCAGCGCCTGTTCGATCCCAAGACCGCTTCGGACTACGCCTATCTGCAGTTCCCGATCAAGAACGCTTCGGAAATCGCCGAAGGCACTGTGACCGATTTTAACGAACTCGGCGTCAAGGCAATCGACGACAAGACCGTCGAGATAACCCTTGAAGGCCCGACGCCGTTCTTCCTGCAAGCACTGACCCATTACACCGCCTATCCTATGCCAAAGCATGTGATCGACAAGGTTGGTGCGCAGTGGACGCAGGTTGCCAATATCGTTTCTAACGGCCCTTATACCCCTACCGAATGGGTTCCTGGCAGCTACATCAAGTCGGTCAAGTCCGAGACCTATTGGGATGCGGCAAACGTCAACATCGACGCAGTGAACTACTTCGTGCAGGACGATCTGTCGGCTGCCCTGTCACGCTATCGGGCTGGCGAATATGACATTCTCGTCGATATTCCGTCCGATCAGGCTGAGTGGATCAAGACCAACCTGCCGGGCCAGGACTATTTCGGCGCGTTCCTCGGCATCTATTATTATGTGATCAACCAGGAAAAGCCGCCGTTCGACAATGCCGACGTGCGCAAGGCGCTGTCGATGTCGATCAACCGCGACGTGATCGGTCCGGACGTGCTCGGCACCGGCGAATTGCCATTGTACGGTTGGGTGCCCGAAGGCACGGCGAACTACGAAGGCGTGCCACTGTACCAGCCTGACTGGATCGGCCTGTCGTATGAAGAGCGCGTTGCCGAAGCCAAGGGCATCATGGAAGGCCTCGGCTACACGTCGTCGACGCCGCTGACGCTGCAGCTCAAGTATAATACCAACGACAACCATCAGCGCATCGCCGTGGCGATTTCGTCGATGTGGGAGCAGATCGGCGTCAAGGTCGAGTTGTTTAACTCGGAAACCGCGGTGCATTACGACGCGCTGCGTGCGGGTGATTTCGAGGTCGGTCGTGCCGGCTGGCTGCTGGATTACTCGGATCCGTCCAATACGCTCGACCTGCTCCGTCAGGGCATCGAGCAGGGTGGCACCACCAACTGGGGCAACAACTACGGCCGTTATTCAAACGACGAGTTCGAGGCGTTGCTCGACAAGGCAACCACCGAAGTCGACCTGGCGGCGCGCGCCAAGCTGCTTGGTGAAGCCGAAAAGATCGCCATGGACGAGTATGCCGCCATCCCGATCTACAACTATATCGCCCAGAACGTGGTCGCTCCGTCGGTCACCGGTTTCGTCAACAACGCTTCGGACATTCACCGCACGCGCTGGCTGACCAAGGCCGAATAAGCTCAAGCAATCGCGCGGCGTCGCCCCCTTGGGAGGGCGGCGCCGTATTTTATGATCCACAAAGCGGCGCATGACGCAGCGACGCGGTGGAGTTGAAAGGTCCGGACCCCATGTTTGGATATGTATCGCGGCGCGTGCTATCGGCCATCCCGATAGCGCTGATTGCCGTTACTGCATGTTTCTTTATTCTGCGCCTAGCACCGGGCGGCCCGTTTGACGGGGAACGCGCGCTGCCCCCAGCAACGCTGGCCAACCTGCGCGCCCACTACAACCTCGATCTGCCGCTGATCCAGCAGTATTTCCTGTATGTCTGGCGCCTGCTGCACGGCGATTTCGGGCCGTCGATGGTCTACAATGACTTTACCGTGGCCCAGATGCTGTGGATTGGTCTGCCCTTTACGCTGATGCTGGGCTTTTCGGCCTTCATCATCGGCACTGCTGTTGGCCTTTTCGCTGGCGCGCTGTCGGCGGTCAACCAGAACAAGTGGCCGGATTACGTGCTGGTCATGCTGGTGATGGTTGGGCTGGTAGTGCCCAACTTCCTGATGGCCGCCATCCTGCAATTGGTGTTCGGCGTCTATCTCAACTGGTTCCCGGCTGGCGGCTGGCAGAACGGATCGTTGGTCCATCTAATTTTGCCGGTGACGGTGCTAGTGCTGCCGCATGCGGGACGTACGGCGCGGCTGATGCGTGGCTCGATGATCGAGGTGCTGGGCACCAATTATATCCGCACCGCCAAGGCCAAAGGCTTGGGTCAAAGGCTGATCCTGGCGCGCCACGCCATCAAGCCGGCATTGTTGCCGGTGGTGTCTTATCTGGGGCCTGGACTGTCATATCTGCTGACCGGTTCGTTGATCGTCGAGCAGGTGTTCGCGCTGCCGGGCATCGGCAAATATTTCATCAGTGCGGCGCTCAATCGTGACTACGGTCTCGTGCTGGGTACGACCATTTTGTACATGTTCATCATTCTGGCGGTGAACCTTCTGGTCGATATCCTCTACGCCTGGCTCGACCCGAAGGTGAGGTACCACTAATGGCCGGACTAACTGGCAAGGACGCGGTCCTCACAGAGTATGCCAAGAAGCTGGAAACGCTGGACGCGCCCAAGGGCCGTTCGCTGACGCAGGACGCGACGCGGCGCATGGTGCGCAACAAGGCGGCCGTGGTCTCGATCGGCGTCGTGCTTTTCATCGTGTTGTTTGCATTCCTTGGGCCGTATTTCCTGCCCTGGACCTATGACAAGATCGACTGGAGCGGCATTCGCAAGCCGCCGAATTTCGAGGCTGGCCACTTTGCCGGCACCGACCAGAACGGTCGCGACATGCTGGCCCGCATCATGCAGGGCACGCAGATGAGCCTGATCGTGGCCGGGGTCGCGACCCTGGTCTCGGTGATCATCGGCGTGGTCTATGGCGCCATCGCCGGCTATTTCGGCGGCCGGGTCGATGCGGTGATGATGCGTTTCGTCGACATCATGTATGCGCTGCCCTACATTTTGTTCGTGATCATCCTCGTGGTGATCTTCGGGCGCAATCCGGTGCTGCTGTTCGTGGGCATCGGGTGTCTCGAATGGCTGACCATGGCGCGCATCGTGCGTGGGCAGACGCTGTCGATCAAGGAACGCGAGTTCGTCGAGGCGGCACGCGCCAGTGGCGCTTCATCATGGGCAATCATCTTCCGGCACATCGTGCCCAACCTCACCGGTCCAGTGGTGATCTATGCCACGCTGACCATTCCCGAGATTATCCTGACCGAGAGCTTTCTCTCCTATCTCGGACTTGGCGTGCAGGAACCGCAGACGTCGCTTGGTACGCTGATTTCGTTCGGTGCGCCGGTGGCGGAAACGCTGCCCTGGATGTTGATTGGGCCGGCCGTGGTGCTGGTGAGCCTGCTGCTCTGCCTCACCTATATCGGCGACGGCCTGCGCGACGCGCTCGACCCCAAGGATCGGTAGGACACCATGGCCCTGTTAGAAGTCAAAAACCTCAAGGTCGATTTCGATACGACGGATGGTGTGGTCCATGCCGTGCGCGACCTTTCATACTCTCTCGAAAAGGGCGGCACGCTGGCTATCGTCGGCGAAAGCGGGTCGGGCAAGACACAGGGGGCCTTTGCGCTGCTTGGGCTGTTGCCGCGCAATGGCACGGCATCCGGTTCGGTCATGTTCGACGGTAAGGAAATCCTCAACCTGCCGAGGCGGCAGATGAACAAGTACCGGGCCGAGCGGATCGGGATCATTTTCCAGGACCCAATGACCTCGCTCAATCCCTACCTGCGCATTTCTCGGCAGATGACGGAGGTGCTGGAGCATCATCGTGGCATGAGCCACAGCGCGGCGCTGGTGGAAAGCATTCGCTTTCTCGATGCGGTACGTATTCCCGATGCCGCCAACCGGGTGCACATGTATCCGCATGAGTTCTCTGGCGGCATGCGGCAGCGGGTGATGATCGCCATGGCGCTGCTGTGCCAGCCGGAGTTGCTGATTGCCGATGAGCCGACGACGGCACTGGACGTGACGGTGCAGGCCGAAATCATCGACCTGCTGGTCGATCTGCAGGAAGATTTCGGCACCGCGATCATCCTGATTACCCATGATCTGGGTATCGTGGCGGGCACCTGCGAGGATACGCTGGTGATGTTTGGCGGCAAGGTGATGGAGCATCGCAAGACGCTCGATCTGTTCGCCAATCCGCAGCATCCCTATACGCAGGGGCTGATGGCGGCGATCCCGCGGCTGGACAAGAAGGTCGATCGGCTGTCGACCGTTTCGTATGAATTCATGGTCGGGGAGCGCCAGGCATGAGCGAAAGCGAACAGGTGCAGACACGCGAACCGATACTCAAGGTGCGCGACATCTCGGTGGAATTCTCTATTCCAGCCGGCGGGTTGTTTGGCGGGCGCAAGGTGCTGAAGGCGGTCAAGAACGTGTCGTTCGACCTATATCAGGGCGAAACGCTGGGCATCGTTGGCGAGAGCGGCTGTGGCAAGTCTACGCTGTCACGGGCGGTCATTCGTATGCTGGAGCCTACGTCGGGCCAGTCGATCTGGATGGGACATGACATCCAGAAGATGTCGGTGAAGGAGTTGGTGGCGCTGCGCAAGGACATCCAGATGATCTTCCAGGATCCGCTGGCGTCGCTCAATCCGCGCATGACCTGTGGATCGATCATCGGCGAGCCGCTGCTGATCCACTATCCAGAAATCGGCAAGGTGGAGCGCCTGGCGCGCGTGATTGCGATGATGGAAAAGGTCGGGCTGACGGCGGACATGATCAACCGTTATCCGCATGAGTTTTCCGGCGGCCAGTGCCAGCGCATCGGCATCGCGCGGGCGCTGATCACCAATCCCAAGATGATCGTTTGCGACGAGGCGGTTTCGGCGCTGGACGTGTCGATCCGTGCACAGGTGATCAACCTGCTGATGGATCTGCAAAAGGAGCTTGGCATATCGCTGCTGTTCATCAGCCACGACATCGCCGTGGTGCGCCATATCGCGCAGCGGGTGATGGTGCTGTATTTCGGCGAAGTGGTGGAAATGGGCGATGCCGAGCAGGTGGTGATGCACCCGCAGCATGATTACACCAAGAAGCTGATCGCTTCGGTGCCGGTGCCAGACCCCAAGGTGGAGATGGAGCGGCGGGAGCTGCGCCGCCGGCTTCGCAAGGCGGCTGCGTGAAATGACAAGGCCCGCTTCGGCGGCCTTTGTTGGTCACCCGGCCTTGCTTTCGTTAGTGCCTTCACGGCGTTCGGCGCCGAAGTCGATGACCTTGCGGCGGCGATCGGGGCCCCTGTACTGGGCGGCTTCGATGAAGCCGCGCGGGTTGTTCTCGATGCTGGTCAGGCGCGTCTGCAGGTGATTGGCGGCAAAGGGCTTGCGCAGGAATTCGGTGACGCCGGCATCACGGGCATCAGCGATGCGCTTGGCGTCAGGCGCAGCGCTCATCATGATGATGGGGATATGGCGATTTTGGCAATCAAGGCTGCCGCGGAGCTTCCTGGTGAAGGCGACGCCATCCATGCCGTCGAGCGCATCATCGATGATGAGGACGTCGAAAGCGCGGCGCCGGAGCTCGGTCATCGCGCGGCTGGCATCATAGGCTTCGCGGATGTCCTTGCGCCCGAGGCTGCGCAACATGACCCCGACGAGGGCCGCCATGTGCTGGGAGTGATCGGCCACCAATACGCCGCGCTTGGTGATTTCCTCGTTGGCCATGGATTTGCCGCTCGCATTATTGAGAGCTGGCAGATTAGCGCAGCTTTGCTCACAGCCCGTTAATCGCGCAGTTTCAAAGCAGTCGCTCGAAAGCGGTGGGCAGGGGTTAATTCGGGGTGGTTGCGCGTTGACAGGCCTAGTCAACTTCCCTATGTATGCGGCCAGTTTCCGGGGCGCCTAGGCGCCTCTTTTGTTTGACTTTGAGGATTGACCGATGAAAGTCCGTAACTCGCTGAAGGCGCTGATGACTCGCCACCGCGCGAACAAGCTCGTCCGCCGTCGCGGTCGGGTCTACATCATTAATAAGGTGGACAAGCGCTTCAAAGCCCGCCAGGGCTAAGCGTTTCGACCAGAATGATTGCAAAGCCCGCGAAAGCGGGCTTTGTTGTTAATGTACCTTGTTCAGGCACAATGAGGTGAGACATGCGGCGCTCCCACACGATCAGCGTCTCGATCGATCGGCCATTTGACGAGGTCTATGACTACCTCATCAAGCCTGCCAACTACCAGTATTGGGCGGCGGTCGAGCCCGGTACGTTCAAGCCGCTCGATAATGGCGACTGGCAGGCGGACACCCCCTATGGGTACCGCCATTTTCGGTTTGCACCGCCCAATAATTTCGGCGTGCTCGACCATGCGATCTTCGTGCCGGGCGGCGAAGTGCGGTATACGCCGATGCGCGTGATGCGGAACGACCAAGGCACCGAGCTGACTTTCACCTTTTTTCAGCGCGAAGGCACCGACGACATCCAGTTTGCGTCTACCATTGAATGGATCAATACGGATTTCCTGACGCTCAAGAGCCTGCTGGAAGCGCGGACGGGCCTGACAGGGCGCGGTAGAGGTTGAGATTCTGGTGGGCGGCCGGCGCGGTCTTGAACTGCGGCAAATCCATCCCATTTTTATGGGGAACGGAGAACCTGCAATGACCATGGACCGCACTTCGGCCCAATACGACATCGAGAAGAAGTCGCCAATCGTCGCTTATGTGCTGTGGTTTTTCCTCGGCTATGTCGGGGCACACAGGTTTTATCTGGGACGCCCGCTCAGCGGATTGATCATGCTGGCGCTATCGACTGCGACGCTGCTGCTGACATTGGTGTCGTTTGGTGTGTTGGGCTTCCTGTGGGCCATCGTCGGCCTGTGGTGGCTGGTGGATGCGCTGCTGATACCGGGCATGCTCTCGGGCAGTAACAGCCGCATTGCCGACCGCGTGTTTTCGCGACGGTAGTCAAAAAAGGCCCGCTTGCGCGGGCCTTTTCGTTACCAGGGAATGGTCGAGTCGTTCCAGCCGGTAAAGGTGT
Source organism: Devosia sp. (assembly GCA_028290245.1). GTDB lineage: Bacteria > Pseudomonadota > Alphaproteobacteria > Rhizobiales > Devosiaceae > Devosia. The sequence goes on from JAQGKG010000463.1 coordinate 7,864, forward strand.
TGCTTGGGCCGTCTGGACCGAGCAAGGCGACGCGAACGACCTCGCGTGAGCCGTCCTCAATGGACTCGGTGCCCTCGAAATTGTTGAGCGCGGTGCTGGTGAAACCGGGGGAGACCAGGTTGACCTTGATGCCGCTACCCTCAAGCTCGATCATCATGGCCAGCGTGATGCCGTTGAGCGCGGTCTTGGACGCGGCATAGCCCGGCGCGTAGATGCTGCGATAGGGGAAGGCAGGATCAGCATTGGCGGCAAGCGAGCCAACCCCGCTCGACACGTTGACGATGCGAGCATCGGTGGAGAGGCGAAGCAACGGCAGCATGGCCTGATAGACGGCGAGGACGCCAAACACGTTGGTGTCCCAGATGGCGCGGACCTCGTCGATTGACACGACGCTGGCGGCGCTGGTGCCTGCATAGTCAGCCATGGTGACCTTGCCGGTACGGGCATTGGAAATGCCGGCATTGTTGACCAGTAGGTCAAGGCGACCGAACTCGGAACGGATGCGTTCGGCGGCAGCGGCTATGGATGCCAGGTCGGTTACGTCGATCTGGATGGGAACGGCGCCGGCGCCGACTTCGGCGGCAGCTGCAATACCGCGCTCCAGATTGCGCGAGCCGAGCAGGACAGTGGCGCCGCTGGCGACCAGTTCCTTGGTGAGCTGTAGGCCGACGCCCTGGTTGGCGCCGGTGACGAGGGCGATGCGTGTGTGTGTCATGATGCTTGTCCTTGTGTTTGGCCCGGTGGCCAAGCCTGCTGAGTTGCGCTATAAGCGAAACGGAGCGG
>JAQGKG010000484.1 GCA_028290245.1 Devosia sp.
GGGAACGGGATATTACTCTGCGGCGCGGGCGTGCTGACCGGCTCCGTCGCCATCAGTGCTGCATAGAGATCGGCGATCTCCTGGTCGCTCATCAGAGTGTAGTTTTCATAGGGAAACACGGGATAGAGATGCCCCTGCGGCCCCATGCCGTTGCTCATCGCATCGGAGAACTGCGCTGGCGTCCAACTGCCGATGCCAGCGGTTTTATCGGAAGTAATGTTCGGCGGCACAAAAGTGCCGAACTGGGTTGCAAGACCAACGCCACCGGCAAGAAACCCGGCTCCCGCCGCCGTATCGGTATGGCAGGCGACGCAGCCGCCGAGCCGGATCAGATAATCTCCGCGGGTAACGTCACCCACCAGCGTCAGGTCGCGTGGTGGGCCGTTGACGGGCTTCAGAAAATACACCGCCACTCCAGCAGCGATCACAGCCAGCACGCCTAAAACTACCAATCCACGCCGCATGGCTCAACCCTTTGCCGCTGTTCACGCGATAGAGATCAGACGGCGTCGCCACTAGCAACTAACGGAAATGTTAGGTGTCCCCGCGGGATTATTTCCCGAGTACCGCATCAACCTCGGCTCGCGTCGGCGGCTTGCAGCCCTTGCGACCGCAATTGATTCCAGCGACCACCGCCCCAAATGCCAGCATCGCTTTAAGGTCAGGCTGTACCAATTGGCTGAGCTTGCCGGCGGCCAGCGCATGGTGCTCCGACAGGAATGTCAGCACACCGGCCATCAGGCTGTCGCCGGCTCCTACAGTGTCGACGAAGACCGGTGACGAATAAATTGGCGCCGTGGCGCTGGCCGAGCGGGTGAATGCCATCGAGCCGGCTTCCCCCAGCGTGATCACCACCAGTTCGCAATTGGGTCGCGCCAGCAGCTTGGCCGCATAATCTTCAAGGCTCAGGTCCGGCTCGAGCCAGGCGTGGTCCTCGTCGGAAAGTTTGATCACATGCGCCAGGTCGAGCAGATGCGAAAGCTGGTTTCTATAGGCCGCTTCATTGGTGACCAGCAGCGGTCGGACATTGATATCCATGGTGACCACTGCGCCACCTGCAATGGCTTTTTCAGCCACGGCAAACCAGGCTGCCGCATCTTCCGGCTCGATCGGCACAAAGCCGCCAAGCTGCAACACCCGCACGCCAGCCGGCAGTGCCGCGAGCAGGCTGTCACCCGTAAACGCCCGCTCCGCACCGCGCTCGAACACGTAGGTGGCCTGCATCTTCTCGTTGAAGGTCACGATTGCCCTGGTCGTCGGTGCATCAACGCGGCTCTTGATCAGTACGTTCACACCCGCCTCGGCCAGGGGTGCCAGCAGCATGTCGCCGAAAGCATCGGTGCTGATCGGGCAGAGAAACCCGGTCCAGTTGCCCAGCTTTGCCAGCGCGATAGCGCAGTTGAAAGGCGAGCCGCCGGCGATAGGTTGCCGTTCTGCAGCGGCGCCTGGCCCAGCCGGCACAAGATCAACCAGGCTTTCACCACCCACGACGAACATATCAACGCCTCCCCGGCAACACCGCCAGCGACATAGCATTTTTGGCCCCGCTGTCACCAGCGCCGTGAGCAGATGCCCGCGCGCTGGGCACAGGACATCAGTTTCCTGGCAGCGCCAATAACTTGATCTTTGCAGCGCTTTACTAGCCCGGTCCCACGTGTATTGTTCACCTTAGCCGGAACGGGAGAGCCGGCTACAACAGGGAGGAAATCAGTTGGATCGTCGCAAGTTTTTTACCAAGGCTAGTGCTGTCGGCGCCGGTGCCGTCGCTGCTACCACCGGCTTTGCCATGCCCGCCATCGCGCAGTCCCAGCCCAAGGTTAGCTGGCGTCTCGCAAGCTCGTTCCCGCCCGGCCTCGACACCATTTATGGCGGCGGCGAAACGCTGGCCAAATATGTCAGCGAAGCATCGGACGGCAATTTCACCATCGATGTGTTCGCTGCTGGTGAGCTGGTGCCGGCCTTCGAAGTGGTCGATCCGGTTTCGGAAGGCACTATCGAAATGGCCCACACCGTGGGCTATTATTTCTCCGGCAAGGACGTCGCCTGGGCTGCCATGGCGGCCATTCCCTTCTCGCTCAACGCCCGCGGCATGAGCGCCTGGTATTATTACGGCGGTGGCCTCGACATCACCAATGCCTTCCTCGCCGACTACAACATCGTCGGCTTTCCCTGCGGCAATACCGCGGCGCAGATGGGCGGCTGGTTTCGCAAGGAAATCAACACCTTAGCCGACCTACAGGGCCTCAAGATGCGCGTCGGCTTCGCCGGTACCATCCTGACCAAGCTCGGCGTCATTCCGCAGACGCTACCCGGTGGCGAAATCTACAATGCGCTGGAAAAGGGCACTATCGACGCGGCCGAGTGGGTCGGCCCCTATGACGACGAAAAGCTCGGCTTTCAGAAGGTCGCGCCGTATTACTATTATCCCGGTTGGTGGGAAGGCGGCCCGACTGTCCACGCATTGGTCAACAAGGATAAGTTCGAAGAACTGCCTCCGGCATATCAGTCGCTTCTCAAGACTGCCTGCCAGGCAACCAGCGCCGACATGTTGGCCAAGTATGACTATGTGAACCCCACTGCGATCAAGAAGCTGGTTGCGGCTGGCGCGCAGCTGCGTCCGTTCAGCCCGGAAATCATGGAAGCCAGCTTCAACGCTGCCAATGAAACCTATGCCGAACTGTCGGCATCAAGCCCGCACTTCAAGACGATCTGGGATTCGATCACCGCCTTCCGCAAGGATCACTATCTCTGGAACCAGATTGCGGAACTGAACTACGACGCCTTCATGCAGAACCAGCAGCGGGCTAATAAGCTTTAGGCTTGGGTATACGCGAGTTCGGAGCCCCGGGGATTGGTCTCCGGGGCTTTTTGTTGCTTCTTCCCCTCTCCCTCAGGGGAAAGGTGAACTTTGCACCGTCGCTTGACCCACTAAAACGCTGGAGGCGGCGGGGTTACGAAGCTCGGTGCCGGCGGGGCGCCAAAGCTTGGGGGCGGTGGGGCAGTAAAGCCCGGGAGGGTTTCGGTCCCACCCGATGACGGCAGCACGATCTGGATGGTGTCGAGGTCAACGTCGACCGGCGTATCAAGAAAGAACGTTACCAGTTGCGGGAAGGCGATCAGCAGGCCGACGAGGATCAGTTGCAGCACCAGCCATGGAATGGCGCCCATGTAGATGTCGGTGGTCTTGACCTTGTCCCGGGGCACGATGCCACGCAGGTAGAACAGCGCGAAGCCAAAAGGCGGGTGCATGAAGCTGGTCTGCATGTTGGCGCAGATCATGACGCCGAACCAGACGAGGTTGATGCCCATGCTATCGGCGACCGGCGCCAGCAGCGGAATGACGATGAAGGCGATCTCGAAGAAATCGAGGAAGAACGCCAGGACGAACACGAAGATATTGACGAAAATCAGGAAGCCGACAACGCCACCCGGCAGGTTGGACAACAGGTCTTCGATCCAGTGACCGCCGCCGACGCCTTGGAACACCAGTGTGAAGACCCGCGAGCCCAGCAGGATGAACACCACCATTGCAGTAAGCCGCATGGTCGACAGCATGCCGCCCCAGGTGACGGCCCAGGTCAGCCGGCCATTCATCCACGCCAGCAACAACGCGCCAACCACGCCCATCGCGCCGGCTTCGGTTGGCGTCACCAGCCCGAGCAGGATAGTGCCCAGCACGATGAAAATCAGCGCCAGGCTCGGCACCGTGCCGCGGATGATCACCTTCCACAGAGCCCAGCCGCGTAGCGTGCGTGCCTCGGGCGGTAGTGCTGGCACATCCTGGGGGCGGATGATCGACAGGATGAACACCCAGCCCATGAACAGCAGGATCTGCACGATCGAAGCGCCAGTGGCGCCGATATACATTTCGCCGGGAGAGCGCTGCAGCTGGTCAGCCAGCACGATCAGCACCAATGACGGGGGAATGAGCTGGGTAATGGTGCCCGAGGCAGCAATGACGCCCGTGGCGTGGCGCACATTGTAGCCGTAGCGCATCATCACCGGCAGCGAGATCAGGCCCATGGCAATGACTGAGGCGGCCACAGTGCCGGTAATGGCGCCGAGGATAGCGCCCACTATAATCACCGCATATGACAGACCACCGCGCACGCCACCGAACAATTGCCCGAAGCCCTCGAGCAGGTCCTCGGCCATGCCGCTCTTTTCGAGGATCACTCCCATCAGGGTGAAAAAGGGAAGGGCCAGCAGCAGCTCGTTGGAAAGCACGCCATAAAGTTGATAGATGAGATTGCCAAGGAACTGCGGCCCGATCAGCCCCAGCTCGATGGCGGCCAAGCCTCCAAACAGTCCCACCGCCGCCAGCGAGAAGGCCGCCGGGTAACCGATGAGCAGGAACAGCACCAAGCCGCCAAACAGGATCGGCGCCATGTTCTCGCGAATAAAATCAATCATTGAGCCGGTTTCTCATAGGCAAATTCGCGGACGTAATTGGTGGTCAGTGCCAGAATGCATTTGATGATCTCGGCGATGCCCTGCAGCATCAGCACGCCAAAGCCGAGCGGCAGCATCAGTCGCACCGGCCAGCGGGGGAGGCCCCCGGCGGCATTGGACATGACGTTTTGCGTCCACGCCTGCCAGAACCACGGCCAGGTGAAATAGATCAGCAGAATGCAGAGCGGCATCAGGAAGAACAGCCCGCCCAACAGGTCGATCCAGGTGCGGGTGCGCTCGCTGACGGCGCCATAGATCAGGTCGACGCGGACATGCTCGTTCATCTTGAGCGTCCAGGCGCCGCCCAGCATCACCATGCCGCCAAACATGTACCAGACCGATTCCGACAGCACGTTGGAATAGTGGGTGTAGATATAGACCATGCCGCCGAACACGCCGCCACCAATCGATCGCTCTCGCGACAGCATCGCCACGACCGAATAGCGGAACAAGGCGTTAAAGGCGCTGGTCAGCGCCGAAAACAGCACCAGCCAGACGGCGACAAGTCCGACTCTACGGCTGATCTCATCGATCACGCGCGTGATGCGCAAGGCTAACGACACCATCGACCTCCCCGTCGTTTGCGTCTGCTTACTTCATGGCACGCCACAGCATTTTTGCAAATCGCGGATTACACTTCCCACAATGTAGCTTTCTTTGCGGCGACGGGGATTATTTGCCGAGAGGCGGTGTTGAGCTTGCTGAGGGCCGCACAGACGGTCCTCCAACCCGGAGGGAATATCCTATGCAGTTCCGTACAATCCTGGCTGGCGCCGCCGCGCTGGCATTTCTCGTCGCCCCAGCAGTCGCTGAAGACTATCTTGGCGGCGCCGTCAAAACCGTCGATATCGGCGGCAAGGAAGTGTTTACCGACGCCAAGGGCATGACGCTGTACATCTTCGACAAGGACACCAAGGGCGATGGCAAGAGCGTCTGTAATGGCGAATGCGCTGTGAAGTGGCCGCCGCTGATGGCCGCTGCCGATGCAAAGGACGAGGGTGAATTCACCGTCGTGACCCGCGATGACGGCTCCAAAATGTGGGCGCATGAAGGCATGCCACTGTATTACTGGTATGAAGACATGGCTGCAGGCGACGTCAAGGGTGACGGCGTCGGTGGCGTCTGGCATCTTGCAGTAGACTAAACCCCGGAGTTCCGTGGATCAATTTCTCGACCAGGTCGAAGCCTGCGTTCCAGCTCTCCGGCGTTATGCCCGGGCGTTGACGCGCAACCTCGACCTGGCCGATGACCTGGTGCAGGATTGCCTCGAACGTGCCATTGCCAAGCGCGGGCTGTTTCGGCCCACCGGCCCGGTCCGCGCCTGGCTTTTCACTATATTGCTGAACCTTTATCGCAACGCGCTTCGTTCCTCCCATCGACGCGGCGAGCAGGTCGACATCGATAGCGTCCCTGAATTTGCAACGCCGGCGCCACAACCGGGGCATCTCGCCCTGGCTGAGATGGCCCGCGCTATCGAGACCCTGCCGCTTGAGCAGAAGGAGGCCCTGCTGCTGGTTGCCCTTGAAGGCCTGCCCTATCAGGAGGCTGCCGATATTCTGCAAATTCCAATAGGTACGCTGATGAGCCGGCTTGGCCGGGCTCGCGCTGCCTTGCGGGTCATCACCGGCACGCCGGCTGAACCGCATCTGAGGACCGTCAAATGACGCAAATTTCCCGCGACATGCTGATGGCTTATTGCGACGGGCAATTGCCCGATAGCGACCGCCTTGCCGTCGAAAATCATCTGGCTACCAATCCCGAAGCCGCCATGGAAGTGGCGCTGATCCAGCGTCAGAACGACGCCATCCGCACCATGTTTGCGCCTGCGGGTGCCGAGCCTGTGCCGGCTCGGTTGCGCCCTGGGAGGCTTGCCGCCGAGATCGGACGGCGCCGCAGTCACGGCTGGAGCTGGGCTGCCGCGGCAGTAGTCCTTGTCGGTCTAGGACTCGCGGCCGGCTGGTTTGCCCGGCCACTGCTCGACGCACGACCAGCCAGCGCCATGCTGATCGCCGACGCGGTCAATGCCCACACCGTCTATGTGGCCGAGAACCGACATGCCGTTGAAGTTGGCAGCGATGATAGCGAGCACTTGTCGACGTGGCTGTCGACCCGGCTCGATACCACTCTGGGCATGCCCAACCTCGACGCGCAGGGCTTTACGCTCGTCGGCGGGCGCCTGCTGCCCGGCGAGCCGGATGCCGGTGGGCGCGCGGCGCAACTGATGTATGAGGACACCAGCAAGCAGCGCGTCACCATCTATGTCACCGCGGCCCTATCCGACCGCGAGCCGGCTTACGAGTTCACCTCATACGAGGGCGCAGAAGCGTTCTATTGGGCCAATGCCCGCATTACCTGCACCGTCGTCGGCACGCTGCCCGAGGAGCAGATGAAGGCGGTGGCCGGGGCGGTTTATTCCCAGCTCACCGAGGGCGATGTTAGTTCAGGCCAGCCGTATCGGGGATAAAGCCTACTTCAGCACTGGCGCATTCCGAGGCGGAATGTCGTTGGAATAGATGTTGTGCAGCCCGACATTGAGAATGTCGCGTTCGCCGCAGAGCGCCATGGTGGTGTCGAGTTCCTTGCGGATGATGTCGAGCACGCGGGTGACGCCTGCCTCGCCGCCGGCACCGAGGCCATATAGCATCGGCCGGCCGATGAAGGTCCCCTTGGCGCCATAGGCCAGCGCCTTGAGCACATTCTGCCCCGAGCGAATACCGCTATCGAGATAGACCTCGGTTTTGTGCCCGACGCGGTCGATGATTTCGGGCAGCACGCGGATCGTCGAGGGTGCGCCATCGAACTGGCGGCCGCCGTGATTGGACACGATGATCGCATCGGCGCCATTGTCGATCGCCGCCTGCGCGTCGTCGGGATCAAGCACACCTTTGACGATCACCGGACCGCCAAAGCGCTCCTTGATCCATTTCACATCGGCCCAGTTCAGCGTCGGATCGAACTGGCTGGCTGTCCACGAGGACAACGACGCTAGGTCATGATCGCCGCTGACATGGCCGACGATATTGCGAAACGTATGCCGCTTGGTGCCCAGCATGCGGGCGCACCACAGCGGGTGCTGCATCATCTGCCACACTGAATAGGCATTGAACTTGGGCGGCGTCGCCAGCCCATTGTGGATGTCCTTGTGGCGCTGGCCCAGGATCTGCAGGTCCATCGTCAGCACCAGCGCCGAGCACTTGGCGGCCTTGGCGCGGTCGATCAGCCGCTCGATAAAGCCGCGGTCGCGCATCACATAGAGCTGGAACCAGAACGGCGCCGTAGTGTTTTCGGAGATGTCCTCGATCGAGCAGACAGCCATGGTGGAGAGCGTGAACGGAATTCCGTATTTCTCGGCGGCCTTGGCGGCCTTGATCTCACCATCGGCAATTTGCATGCCGCCGGTAGCGGCAGGGGCGATGGCTACCGGCATGGTGATTTCCTTGCCCAGCATCGTCGTCTTGAGGTTGCGGCCCTCAAGGTTCACTGCCACCTTCTGCTTGAGCTTGATCTTGTTGAAATCGCCCTCGTTGTCGCGATAGGTGCCCTCGGTATAGCTGCCGCTGTCGGCGTATTCGAAGAACATTTTAGGCACACTGCGGCGGGCCTTGGTCTTCATTTCATCGACGGTGAGAATCGTGTCGAGCGCGGCCATGCCTTGGAACTCCGGGATGGCCCTTGCCCTAGCAACTAACATGTTAGTCGTCAATGCGACGTGCGGAAGCGCCGCCTGGGGTGCGGGTTTCGATAGACGAGCGGGCCCCGAGACGGCAACCGCCTCGTAAGGGTAGTAAAAAATGAGACGAAGGCCGCTCGGGGCGATGTGATTTTGTCGGAAGGCGGATCGTGACCCCAGCGTTTGCCGTAGCGCCTGCCCGGATGTCCCGTCCGCGCAGCCCAAGATGAAGCGCGACCCTCCTCCTCCCAACTGTCAATCCGGACACCGGTCGCTGCAGCGCCGCTCGCATCCCGGAAGATGGGGGGAGTATGCGGGAGGGCGCGGCGGATGGGGATAAGATTAGTTTGGAAATGCCGGACTGCGGTTCCCCCCTCAAGGGAGAGGGTGGGGTGAGGGGTGCGATGCTGATGCATATCGCCCCTTACCAGCATGGCATCCTTCACCCGTCGCTACGCGCCGACCGATCCCCTGAGGGGCGAGGCGATCAGGAGGTGAGCTGTTGGGTTATTCTTGCTTACTCCAGCTTCTTGAGCATGGACTTGGTGATGGACTGGGTGGTTGAGAAATAGTCCTTCCAGGGGTCGGGCTGGCTGGCCCGGGCGGCTGCGTCGGCCAATGAGAACTGGTTGGCGGCTTTGATGGTGTCGAGTTCTTCCCAGGTGACGGGTACGGCGACGGGGGCGCCTTCGCGGGAGCGGGGGGACCAGGGGGCGATGGCGGTGGAGCCGCGTTCGTTGCGCAGGTAGTCGATGAACAGTTTACCCTTGCGCTTGGCCTTGCTCATGGTGGCGACGAAGCGGTCAGGCTCGTTGTCGGCGAGGCGCTGGGCGATGCCCTTGCAGAAGGCTTTTACATCGGGCCACTCGGCGCTGGCGCGGAGTGGGGCGATGACGTGGATGCCCTTGCCGCCGCTGATCAGGGGGTAGGTGTCGAGCCCCCAATCCTGCAGTTCTTCGCGGATGGTAATGGCGGCGGCCTTTACATCGGCGAAATCGAGGCCTTCGTCCGGATCGATATCGAAGATGATGCGCTCGGGCTTCTCGACTTGCTTGATGCGGGCGCCCCAGAGGTGCCATTCCATGACGTTCATCTGCGTGCCGGCGATCAGGCCGGCGAGATCTGTAATGTAGAAATAGTCCTCCTGGCTGCCGTCTTTTTCGGTGATCATCAGAGACTTCATCGACTCATGGAAGCCGCCGGTATCGTGTTTTTGAAAGAAGCAGTATTTGGCGCGGCCTTGCGGGCAGCGCAGCAGGCTGAGCGGGCGATTTTCGATGTATGGCAGCATGCGTTCGGCGACGGCGGCGTAATAAGCGACGAGGTCTGCCTTGGTGACGCCTTGACCGGGATAGACGACGCGGTCGGGGCTGGTCAGTTTGATGCCGGCTGCCTCGGCGGCATTGATGCCGGCTTGACCTGAGAGAGGCGCTGACTTGGCGGTGGGTGTCGCTGTTTCGAGCGCTACATCGTCCGCCGGTTTATCTTCGCGCAGCGCGAGGAACGACGGGTGGCGCAGCACGCCATCGGGTGTGAATTCGGTGTAGCCGATTTCGGCGACGAGTTCGGGCGAAACCCATTTTGCGGTGCGGGCGATAGGCCTCGGGACGTCGACAAAAGGCGAGGTCTTGCGGCTACGGGCGTCGAGTTGGCGTTGCAGGGCATTGCCGCTGTCCACGGTGAAGCCGGTGCCGACGCGGCCGCGATAGATCAGCTTGCCGTCTTCCCAGGTGCCGATGAGCAGGGAGGCGAAGCTCTGCTTTTTGGTGGATGGCGTCCAGCCGGCGATGACGAATTCCTGGCGCTTGCTGGCCTTGATTTTGAGCCAGCTTTTGGTGCGCTCGCCGTGATAGGGGGCGTTGGCTTGCTTGGCGATAATGCCCTCGTGGCCCTCGCGCGCCACGGCGTCGAAGACCTTCTGGCCATTGCCGGTCACATGGGCGGAGAACTGCACCAGCGAGGAGGACTCTATCTTGCCGAGCAGTTTTTCGAGCTTGGCCTTTCGTTCGGTCAGCGGCTGCTTGGCGAGGTCAGTGCCGTCAAGTTCGAGCAGGTCGAAGGCGAAGAACACCAGCGGGCCGCCATTGGAGAGGTTGTCCTTGAGGGTCGAGAAATCGGTGCGGCCTTTGCTGTCGAAGGCGCAGAGTTCGCCGTCGATCAGGGCGCTTCCCTTGGTGATGCGGGTCAGCGGCGGAACGATGGCAGCGAACTTGTCGGTCCAGTCCTTGCCGGTGCGCGTGTAGAGCCTGACCTGATCGCCGGCGATGGCGGCCTGGCAACGGTAGCCGTCGTATTTCATTTCGAACACCCAGTCGCTGCCGGAGGGCACTTCGGTAACGAGGGTGGCGAGTTGGGGTGGCCGGAAGGCGGGGAGATCAAGGGCCTTGCCCTTGCGCGCTTTGGCGGCTTTCGGCAGAGTCGTTTCGACGGTCTTGTCCTTGTCGGAATGCCAGACCGCGTCGGCTTCCGTCTCGGTCTGCTTCTTGGGCTTCAGCCCCTTGGCGATGCCGTCGAGGTCGCGGCCGGTGGAAACCGATTTGGTGAAACGCTCGGTGAGCAGTTCGCCTTCGTCCTGGGCGTAGTCGTCGTGATGCTTGATCAGCAGCCAGTTCTCGCGGGCCGGGCTGGATTTGCGCTGGGTGTCGCGGCCCTTCATGTGGACCAGCACATATTCGCCCTTCATGCGGTGGCCGTTGATGCGCATCTTGAGGTCGCCGTTTTCCAGCGCTTCGTGTGGATCGTTGATCGGCTCCCAGGTGCCCTCGTCCCACAGCATGACGGTGCCACCGCCATATTCGCCAGCGGGAATGGTGCCTTCGAAGCTGCCATAATCGAGCGGATGATCTTCGACGCGCACGGCGAGGCGCTTGTCGGCGGGATTGTCGGACGGGCCCTTGGTGACGGCCCAGCTTTTCAGCACGCCATCGAGTTCGATGCGGAAATCATAGTGCAGGCGGGTGGCGTCGTGCTTTTGCACCAGGAAGCGCAGGCCGGTGGATTTGCCTGTAGGTGCGGCGTCGCCTGATGGCTCCTGCGTCTTGGTGAAGTCGCGCTTGGCTTGATATTCCTTGAGCAGCGTCTCGGCTTTGTTGACCATGGCTAACTCGCTTATTTACGGGGTGGATAGCTTTGCGGCCCCAACGAGTCCGAAGCGTTAGTCGTTCCTATTGGGCCGCGTTGCGCCGAGGGCTCCGCAACCATAAAGTCCCGGCAATGAAGACCAAGGGAGAATCGGCGATGGATTTTTTGAACGGCTTTGCGCTGGATGGCCTAAGCATCACGTTGATCGGCCTTGGAATCCTGGCGCTGCTGGTGCTGTTTGCCGGTGCCAAGACAGTGCCGCAGGGCTATAATTTCACCATCGAGCGGTTCGGCAAATATACGCGGACGCTGAAGCCAGGTCTCAACCTTATCGTGCCTTTCATCGATAGCGTCGGTAAGAAGATCAACGTCATGGAGCAGGTGCTCGACGTGCCGCACCAGGAGGTGATTACGCGCGATAACGCGTCGATCACCGCCAATGGCGTGACGTTTTACCAGATCCTTGATGCGGCGGCGGCGGCCTACGAAATCGCAGGGCTGGAGAACGCCATTCTCAACCTGACCATGACCAATATTCGTACGGTGATGGGTTCGATGGACCTCGATGAGCTGCTGAGCCATCGCGACGAAATCAACGAGCGCCTGCTACGGGTTGTCGATACGGCGGTGTCGCCATGGGGCATCAAAATCACCCGTATCGAGATCAAGGACATCGATCCACCGAAAGATCTGGTCGAGTCGATGGGCCGGCAGATGAAGGCGGAACGCGAGAAGCGTGCTGCCATTTTGGAGGCAGAAGGCCGGCGGCAATCTGCTATTTTGCAGGCAGAAGGCGCCAAGCAGGCACAGGTGCTTGAAGCTGAGGGTCGTAAGGAGGCCGCCTTCCGCGATGCCGAGGCGCGCGAGCGTTCGGCGGAAGCCGAAGCCAATGCGACGCGGATGGTGAGCGAGGCGATCAGCGCTGGCAGCGTGCAGGCGATCAACTATTTCGTGGCCAATAATTACATCAAGGCGCTCGAGGCCATCGCTACATCGCCGAACCAGAAGATACTGATGCTGCCGGTTGAAGCGGCCAGTGTCATCGGCTCGATTGGCGGCATTGCCGAAATCGCGCGCGAGACTTTCGGTGGGTCGGCGCCATCGACACCGGTACGCACGGGTCGTCCTCCGTCGGCCGGCCAGTCGTAAGAGAGCACGTACCATGCAGGTCATCGACTTTATTGCGAGCAATGGACCGTGGGCGTGGCTGGTGGCAGGGCTGATCCTATTGGCACTTGAGCTGGTGGTGCCCGGCGGATTTCTGCTGTGGATGGGTATTGCCGGCATCGTCACCGGGCTGGTGGCGCTGCTGCAGCCGGTCGGCTGGCCGGGACAATGGTTGATCTTTGGCGTGCTGTCGCTGGTCAGTATCGCGCTGTGGGTGCGCTGGTCGCGCTCGCGGCCGGCCACGACTGATCGGCCCTATCTCAACCGCCGCGCTGACCAGTTGATTGGGCAGGAAGCGGTGCTGGAGATGCCGATTGTGCAGGGTTTTGGCCGCGTGGTGTTGGGCGATACGGTCTGGCGTGTGTCGGGTCCCGAGCTACCGGTTGGGCATCGCGTGCGCATCGTTGGCAACCTCGGTGCTGTGTTGTCGGTGGAGCCGGTCAGCTAAGTTTATGTTTCAAGGGATCGACCGCCATTCGACCTTAGGTCTCATGGCCTTTTCGCCTCAGATCGCTCCACCGGAGCGATCTGCCCTTCGGGACATCTCAAAGCTTCATTAACTATAAACTGCAAGGATCGCCGCGAGCCTGGCGTATTGCGCCGCAGGGCCATTTTCAGTTGGCGGAGCGGACTATTGGCCTTGGTGCGGTGGCAGATGGCGGGACTGGTGAGCGCGCTGGCGCTAGGCCTGGCAATGCCGGCATTGGCCGCCTCTGATTTAGCGCCGGGTGACGGCTCGAACGCCGACAATGAGCGGCTGCTGCCTGGCGTTTACCCCGAAGGCCCGGTGCTGGCGAGCAGCGACGGGCTGCGCGAGCCGTATGATCCATTTTTCGATGTCGACTGGTCGGTTGCCCTGCGCGGCACCTACACCAAGGCGACTGCCGGCGAGCGCTTTGACGTGCGCCTCGTGCCGTCGATCAGCCTCGAGCATATCGGGACGCGGTCGGCGGTGAATTTTGATGCCACTGCAGAAATCGTGCGGCCGCATGAGGGCAAGACCGTTGATATCGGCGCACTGCGGCTTGGGCTGCAGACCGGCTACGATCTCGATAGCGCGACGCAGCTCAACGCCAATGGCAATTTTTCGATCACTCAGCAGACGCCCGGTACGCCGGGTCTGGCGAGCAATATCGCGATTGCGTCGCAGACCATCAGCGGCGGCGCCGATGTCGGCCTGACGCGCCAGTTCGGCAAGTTCAGCGTTTCGATCACCGGCGCAGCGCAGCGCAATGTCTATGGTGACACGACGCTGACCAATGGCAGCATGGTCCGCAACTCGGAACAGAATTACTGGGCGCTGGATAGCGGTTTACGCATCGGCTTCCAGGCGACGCCGATCTTTGAAGTGTTCGGGCAGGGCGGGGCTGGACGCGATATTTTCGACTATCAGTCCGCATCCGCGGCTGTCAGCGCCAATGCTAATGACTATACGCTCAAGGGCGGCGTGACAGGGCGCTGGAACAGCATACTGGAAGTTACCGGCTCGGCGGGCGTCGGGCTGCGCCGCTTCGACGTGGCAAGCGTGAGCGATGTGGTGAGCCAGCTTTACGATGCTCAGGTGACGTTCACGCCCGACCCGACCTGGCGCATGTCTGCCGGGTTTGCGACCCTCGTCACGCCACCCGGACCAAACGGCAGCGGCACGACCAAGGTGGATTATGTGGCGACGGCACGGGCCGGCTACACGGTCAACTCTTGGCTGGCATTGCGCGCGTTGGCGGATTGGAACACTGCCCGGTTCGAGGGCAGCACCAATGTCGAGAGCGGCTATGGCTATGGGCTTGGCGCCGACTACAAGGTCAACGCCCACACGGCGGTGACGGCCGACTACGACTTCGACCACACCGACAGCACGGCCAATGGCGTGCAGGATGCCCACAGGGTTACCATGGGCATCACACTGTCGCGCTAGAGCTGTTCACTGAGATCGAGCTTGCGGAGTTCCTTGAGGAAGCCCTCGCGGATGTCTTCGCGGTCGAGCGCATAGACCACGTTGGCGGTCAGGAAGCCGATCTTGGAGCCGCAATCAAAGCTCTTGCCCTGATATTTGACGCCGGTGAATTCCTGCGTGTGCATCAGCGTCTGCATGCCGTCGGTGAGCTGGATTTCATTGCCGGCGCCGCGTGGCTGGTCGGCCAGCAGGTTGAAAATTTCGGGCTGCAGGATGTAGCGGCCGGAAATGATCAGGTTGGACGGTGCATCCTCGCGCTTGGGCTTTTCGACCATGCCGGTGAGGCGGAAGCCATTGTCCGGGCCTTCGCCACGAGCGATGACGCCATAGGACGAGACTTCGCTTTCGGGCACTTCCTCGACGGCGATGATGTTGCCGCCGGTTTCCTCATAGGCATCCATCATTTGTTTGAGCACGCCGGGCTCGCCCTTGAACAGCATGTCGGGGAGCAGCAGTGCGAATGGATTGTTGCCAACGATGTCGCGGGCGCACCAGACGGCGTGGCCGAGGCAGAGCGGTTCCTGCTGGCGGGTGAAGCTGGTGCGGCCTGCCGAGGGCAAGTCCTGGCGCAGCGCCTTTAGAGCTGCAGTCTTGCCGCGCAGTTCGAGCGTGGTTTCCAGCTCGAACTGGCGATCGAAATGGTCTTCGATGACGCCTTTGTTTCGCCCAGTGACGAAGACAAAATGCTCGATACCGGCCTCACGTGCTTCGTCCACTGCATATTGAATCAGCGGACGATCGACGACCGTCAGCATTTCCTTGGGCAGGGCCTTGGTTGCAGGCAGGAAGCGAGTTCCCAGGCCAGCTACGGGAAATACGGCGGTTCTGACGCGTTTTGGCAAGTCTGGCACTCCATTGCAGGTCGGGCGTAAAGCTATCTCAACCACTCTCAGATAACATAATGGCAAACAAGCGTCTGACATTAGAGGTTAATTCATGACGGTATTGGTTGCCGGCGGTGCGGGCTACATTGGTAGCCACATGGTGCTCAATCTGGCAGATGCCGGCGAGAAAGTGGTGGTTCTCGACAATCTGGTGACGGGTTTCGACTGGGCGATCGATGGCCGGGCGCTGTTTGAAAGCGGCAGTGCCGGAGACGTGGAACTGGTCTGCCGCCTGATCGAAAAGCACGGCATTACCGAGATCGTGCATTTTGCCGGCTCGATCGTGGTGCCGGAATCGGTTGTCGATCCGCTGAAATACTACGGCAACAACACCGCAACCTCGCGCAACCTGATCGAAGCGGCGGTGAGGAGCGGGGTGAAGCATTTCATCTTTTCGTCCACCGCAGCCGTCTATGGCATGACCGGCCTTGCGCCAGTGGTCGAGACCACGCCGCTCAACCCGATGTCGCCCTATGGCCGTTCCAAGCTGATGACGGAATGGATGTTGCAGGACGTCGCGGCGGCGCATCCGATGACCTATGGCGTGCTGCGCTATTTCAATGTGGCTGGCGCCGATCCGCAAAAGCGCAGCGGCCAGTCGACCCCGATGGCGACGCATCTGATCAAGGTGGCGGCGCAAGTGGCCCTCGGTCAGCGCGAGAAGATGGACATCTTTGGCACCGACTATGAGACACCCGACGGTACTTGCGTGCGGGACTATATCCATGTGACCGACCTGATCGCGGCCCATGCGCTGTTGCTCAAGCATCTGCGCAATGGCGGCGAGAGCACAACGCTGAACTGCGCCTATGGGCAGGGCTACTCGGTGCGGCAGGTGGTGGAGACTGTGCGCGAAGTATCGGGCGTCAATTTGCGGGCCGATGAAGGTCCACGCCGCGCTGGCGATCCGGCCTCGATTACTGCGACCGGCGAAAAGGTGCGGAGTCTCCTTGGTTGGAAACCGCAGCATGACGACCTGACCGAGATCGTTGAGTCTGCCTATTGGTGGGAACGCCAACTGATGACGCGGAACCGGTAGTCCTATGCTGAGATTCGCCGCGCTTATCCTCGCTTTGCTGACGCTGCCGGCCTTTGCCCAGCCGGTCGAAAGCTTTGACAGCTTCATCGCTAATTTCCGAGCCAAAGCATTGGCGGCGGGGGTGAGCGGCGCGATTTATGACCAAGCCATGGGCGGGCTGACACCTGATCCGCGCGTGCCGGACCTCGTCACGACGCAGCCCGAATTCACCACGCCGATGTGGGACTATATCGAAGGCCGCGTGACCTCAGGCCGCATCGAGCGCGGCAAGGCGGCGATTGGGCAAAACTCCACGCCGTTTGCGTCGGTGGGCCAGACCTATGGGGTCGATCCCTATGTGCTGGGCGCTATCTGGGGCATGGAAACCGACTACGGCGCGGTGCTGGGCAATGACAAGCTGATCCGGCCCATCGTGCGCTCGCTGGCGACGCTGGTGCATCAGCGCCGGACGCGGCTGGTCGAGGATGAGGTCGACCTGATCGCGGCGCTGTTGCTGGTGCAGCGGGATGGGCAGACCCCGATTGGCTCATGGGCGGGTGCCATCGGGCATTTGCAGGTCAATCCGAGCAATGTGCTGGCCCATGGTACCGATGGCGACGGCGACGGGCGGGTCGATCTGCACAATTCATTGGCGGACGCCTTGGCGACGAGTGCGAAATTCCTGCGCGGGCTGGGTTATCAACCCGGGCTGGACTGGGGCATGGAAGTCGTTGTCCCCGATGGGTTCGACTACCTGCTGGCGACGCGGACGGAGATGCGGCCGGTGTCGTTCTTTGCCGAACGCGGCATAACGCGCGTAGCGGGCCGCAGTTTTGCCGACGGCAACCTGCCGGTGTTTCTCTATGTGCCGGCCGGCAAAGACGGACCAAAATTCCTGATGTCGCAGAATTATCTGGTGCTGAAGGGATATAATTTCTCCGACAGCTACGCCATGAGCGTTGCCCCCATGACGGACCGGCTGAAGGGCGGCGGTGGCTTTGCCGACGATTGGCCGCGCAACACGGCCTTGCCAAATCTGGCGCAGCGCAAGGCGATCCAGCAGGCGCTGCTGACGCTCGGGCTGTATCAGGGCGCCGTCGATGGACGACTGGGGCCGATCAGCCAGGAGGCCTATGCGCGGTTCCAGGCTGCCCGTGGCGAAGTGGCGGATGGGTTCATCACGCGGGCGTCGCATGATGAACTGGTAGCGGCGAGCCGGTAACAAGCAGGGGACCCGGATGGCTTCGGCCGGCTGGGCTTGCTAAAGGAAAATCATGATCCGCTATGTCCTCGCAGTACTGGTCGGAATGCTCGTCCTGGTGGACGTGGCGCCGGCCTTTGCGCAGAACCAGGACGTCGTGGTGTCGCAGGAGCCGCGGCGACGGACCTTGTTCGACTTGCTGTTTGGCGACGAACAGGCGGCACCGCCACCGGTGCAACAGCAGCGGCAACAACCGCAGCAACAGCGACGGCAAGCGCCGGCCGCCAGCCTGCCGCCACCGAAGCCGGTGGTCGAAAAGGCAGCCGACGCTACGCGCCTGGCGGTCTTTGGGGATTCCCTGGCTATCGACCTGAGCCGGGCCCTCGAGCGGTTTTATGCTGAAGACCCCAATCTCGTCGTGATCGATCAGGGCGTCAGCGATTCAGGCTTTGTACGAACTGATTATTTCGACTGGGATGCGGCGGTAAGTGAGCAGATCGCGGCGGATAGTTTCCACCTTGCCGTGGTGATGATCGGTATCAACGACCGGCAGGAAATCAGCGCGGATGGCACCAGTTATGACTCGCTGACCGAGCCGTGGAATGCGGCCTATCAGGCGCGGATCGCGAGCTTTTTGGGCAAGCTGCGGGCGGCGCGCAAGCCGGTGATCTGGGTAGGTCTGCCGCCGATGTCTAAGAGTGAATATTCGGCAGCGCTCAGCCAGATCAGCAATATCCAGCGGCTTGCCAGCCTATCCGGCGGCGCGGAATTTCTGGATATCTACGAGCGTTTTTTGGGCGAGGACGGCAAGTATTCCTCGCAAGGCCCGGACGTAAACGGCCAGAATGCGCGGATGCGCAAGGATGATGGCATCCACTTTTCAACGGCGGGTGCGGACAAGCTGGCGTTTTATGTCACCCAGACCATCAACGCCGTCTACCGCGGTGGCAGCGGCGTTTCGATCGCCATAGCCGACCCGTTGGCGGGCACCGACGCAGCGGCCATGCTGCGACCGCCGTATCAGGGGCTCGGGCAAGTGCGACTGCTGGAAGTGGCGGGGGCGGTGATCCCGATCAGCCGTGTGCCGTCGCGGGCCAGCGAATTGATGACAGCGACGGGTGTGGTGCCGCAGAGCGCGCCGTTTTCGCTGGAGCAGTTGATGACGGCGCCGTTGGGCCGGGTCGATGCGTTTGGTCTAGGCGTCGATCCAGCGGCAGAACCGGCTATCAATCTGGGTGCGCGCTAAGCTATTGAATATTCTAGTTATACGGTGAAGCGGACGGCGCCGATGTGGGGCAGGTTGCGGTTGCGCTGGCCATAGTCGATGCCGTAGCCGACGACGAATTTGTCGGGGATTTCGAAGCCGACCCAGCGGGCTTTGACGTCGGTTTCGCGGCGGCTTGGCTTATTGAGCAGGGCGCAGACTTCCATGCGGGCGGGATGGCGGGTCTCGAGGATTTCGAGGACGTGTTTCAGCGTATAGCCGGTGTCGACGATGTCTTCGACGACCAGCACGTCGCGACCGGCGATCTCGCCGCGCAAGTCCTTGAGGATGCGCACTTCTCTCGATGACTCCATGGCATTGCCATAGGAGGATGCCTCCATAAAATCGACTTCCACCGGCAGGTCGAGTTCGCGGACCAGGTCGGCGATGAAGATGAACGAGCCACGCAACAGGCCGACGACGACCAGCTTGTCGGTGTCGGCGTAGTAGGTGGAAATGTCTTTTGCCAGAGCTTCGACGCGGGCTGCGATGGCCTTGGCGGAGATCAGTTCATCGACGATGTAGGGCTTTTGGGACATGGCGAATCCGGGTCACGCAACGTGCGGGATTGTTAGCAGACTGTTAGCTTTGAGAGTAGCGGGTGCGGTTGCCAAGGAGAGTCCTTGTTGGGTACCCCCACCTAGCCTCCCCCTGATAGGGGGAGGAACCTCAT
>JAQGKG010000487.1 GCA_028290245.1 Devosia sp.
AAGGCCATGCGCCAGCCGATCTGCTGGCCGATCCAGGTCGCGGCCGGCACGCCGCCGATATTGGCGATGGTCAGGCCCATGAACATGGTGGCGATGGCGGCGGCCTGCTTGTCCTTGGGCACAAGGCTTGCAGCGACCATCGAGCCGAGACCGAAGAAGGCGCCGTGGTTGAGGCTGGTGACGAGGCGCGCGCCGAGCAGCGTCCAATAGTCGGGAGCAATCGCCGACAGCACGTTGCCGAGTGTGAAGATCGCCATCAGGGAAATCAGCGCGGTGCGGGTGCGCAGGCGTCCGAACAGCAGCGTCATCACCGGTGCGCCGAGCATGACGCCGAGGGCATAAGCGCTGATCAGCAAGCCCGCCGCGGGAATATCGACGCCAACGCCGGTGGCGATGGTGGGCAACAGGCCCATGGGGGCGAACTCAGTGGTGCCGATGCCGAAGGCGCCGATCGCCAGCGCCAGTAGTGGCCAATTGGATTTCATAAGTCTGGTTCCTGGATCGCCGGCGCGGCTAGCCGCTGCGAGATCAGTGTGTGCTGGCGCATAGATGGCATTGTTGGTGCCGCTCGATAATTGCCTGACCAGTCGTATCTCTCGTGAAACTGGTTCACAGATGGATTGCAGAGGAATAACGTTTCGATGGCGTTACGGAGGCCGGGATGGATAATCGGATTGGCGAGTTGCAGGTTTTCCTGCGCGTGGTGGAGACCGGCAGCTTCTCCGAAGCGGCGCGCCATACCGGCATCACGCCTTCAACCGTCAGCAAACTGATCGGCAGGATCGAGGCGCGGCTGGGGGTGCGGTTGATCGAGCGCTCGACGCGGCGGCTGTCGCTGACCGACGAGGGGCGGCTGTTTTATGAGCGCGGCAAGACCATGGTCAGCGAATTCGATGATTTCGAGCGCGAGCTGACCTCGGGCGCGGCCGGTACCGGCGGTACGGTGCGGGTCAATGCGTCAGTCGGTTTTGGCGTGCATGGGGTGGAGCCGCTGCTGCCGGAATTCTGGCAAGCCCATCCCAATATCGTGGTTGACCTGTCGCTGTCGGACGAGATCGTCGATCTTTATCTCGATCGCACCGACATTGCGTTTCGCATCGGTCCGCTGGTCGATTCAAGCCTAGTGGCTCGGCGTATCGGCACCGCCAGGCGCCGCATCGTGGCAACGCCGGACTATCTGGCACAACATGGTACGCCGGCCAGTATCGAGGATCTCGACCAGCACAATTGCCTCGGCTTCAATTTCCGCCGCTCTGGGCCGATCTGGCCGCTTAATCATGGGGGGCGCACGGTGGACCATGCCATCACCGGAAGTCTTCTGGCCAACAATGGCGAGACGGTGCGGCGCATGGCCCTGGCCGGTGTAGGCCTCGCGCGGCTGGGCGATTTTCATGTGCGCAAGGACCTGGCGAATGGTCGGCTGGTCGAGGTGCTGCCGGGGTTTGGCGAGGGCGATCTCGACGAGGTTCATGCGCTTTATCTTGGCGGCCGACACGTGCCGCACCGCATTCGGCTGTTCCTCCATTTCATGGTGCCGAGGCTGCAGGCGTGGCTTTAAGCTGTCTGCAAGGCCCGTCCGGCCGGGAAAATGCCGGACATTACCATGAAGCCCGGTATCCGCCGCACCCGGTCGGTCCAGCGGCGGAGCGCCGGGTAGTCCTCGCGGCCGATGCCGCCTTCTTCGCTCAGCATGACATAGGGGAAGCAGGCGATGTCGGCGGTGGTCGGGTGGGCAGGAGAGCATAGCCAGTCTCGGCCCTCGCGTTCGCCAAACCACAGATGTTCGTCCATCAGGCGGAAAATGCGGTGGGCGCCTTTCTGGGTTTTGGCGATGTCGAAATCATAGCCATAGCCAAGCGCCAGCCGCGCCGCTGAGGAGGTGGCGGTGATGTCGTCGGCGACTGAATGCCAGCGCAGCACTTCGGCGGTGACAGCAGGATCATTGGGAAACCACAGGCCAGTCTGGTCATATTTTTTGGCGAGATAGGCCAGGATGGCGCCAGAGTCCGACAGGGTCAGGCCGTCATCCTGCAGCACCGGCAGTTGCCCGAACGGGTTCATGCGCAGGAACCAGTCGGCTTTGTGCTGGCGGCCGGGATAAAAATCCACCGGCACGATGTCATAGCTCAGCTTGAGGATGCTCATCAGCAAGCGTAGTTTGTAGCAGTTACCGGAGAGCTCGAAGTCGTAGAGGGTGATGGCCATGGGTCAGATATCCAGCACGAGGCGCGGGGATTTGGCACGGCTGACGCAGGTCATCATGCAGGTGTTGGAGCGCTTTTCGCTGTCGTTGAGATAGACGTCCTGATGGTCGACTTCGCCTTCCATCACGGTGGTGAGGCAGGTGCCGCACGCACCTTGTTCGCAGGAGCTAGGCACGGTGAGACCGTTGTCGCGCATCACTTCGAGGATGGTTTTGCCCGAGGGGATCTGCAGCGTCATGGCGGAGCGGGCCAGTTCCACCTCGAATGACGAGCTGTCGTCGATGACCTTGTCGTTCTTGAAGTACTCGAAATGGATCGAGGCTTCCGGCCAGCCTTGCGTCGCCGCGGTGGCGCGCACGGTTTCGAGCATGGTCGAGGGACCACAGACGTAAACGTGCTGGGCAAGGGACCATTGGCCCAGCGCCGTGGCGATGGTGCTGCCGATCTGCTCGCGCAGCATGCCGGTGTGGAAAACCACCTTGCCATGCAGTGCTTCGAGCTCGCTGCGGAAGGCCACATCGCCGGCGCGGGTGAAATAATGCAGCTCGTAGTTGAGGCTCGACTTGTCGAGGAAACGCGCCATCGAGAGCAGCGGCGTAATCCCGATGCCCCCGGCAATCAGCACGGTGCGGGTAGCGTCGCGGCGCAGCGGGAAATTGTTGCGTGGCTCGGAGATCGACAACAGGTCGCCTTCGCGTACGGTTTCGACGAGCACCTTCGAGCCACCCTTGCTGGCGCTCTCCTGCTTGACGCCGATGATGTAGCTCATCAGGTCGCCGGGACCATTGGTGATGGAATATTGCCGGATCAACCCATTGGGCAGGTGCACGTCGATATGGGCACCGGGCTGGAAGGTCGGCAGGTGGCCGTCGCGTGGCGCCAGCTCGAAACCGATGACGCCATCGGCGCTGGTCCATTTGCGCTTGACCACGACAGTCAGCGTATTACCGCGCGGCACGGCGATCTCGGGCATGGTCGAGAGCTCGGCCGAGACCTTTTCGAAGGCTGGATTGAGCGGTTCGGGCAAGGGCTTCTTGGCCGCGGCGCGCTCAAGGCGGTCGCGCAGTTTGCTCAGCGTTCCGTTGTAATGGCGCAGCGTCGTCGAGTGGGGTTGTGCCGACAGCAGGCCACGGATCACCGCGCGGCCGGCATCGACCGGCTGGACGAAATACCATGTGCCGCCGAAACGAACTGTTAGGCCGGGCAGCAGATCGGCCGGCTGGTCATCGGGCGCTAGAGCAGCGAGGGCCGCCAGCACGTCTTCGGGTGCGGCATTGACCGGCATTGGGCGGAGCGGGAACCAGTCGTGGCCTTCCGCCCCGAGGAAGGGTTGGAACGGA
Organism: Devosia sp.; assembly: GCA_028290245.1. Lineage (GTDB taxonomy): Bacteria > Pseudomonadota > Alphaproteobacteria > Rhizobiales > Devosiaceae > Devosia. The sequence continues at coordinate 3,545 of JAQGKG010000487.1, forward strand.
TGGTCGTCGTTGTCTGCGGACCAGATCAGGCCATAGGCTTCACGCACCGGATAGGTGCTGTTCTTGAT
>JAQGKG010000210.1 GCA_028290245.1 Devosia sp.
ATTGAGCGAAGCCATGATGCAGGACTATGTGACCCTGGCCCGCGTCAAAGGCAAGAGCGAATTGCGCCTCATCCTCTCCGAAGCCATGCGCAATGCAATTGGGCCGACGCTGGCGCTGACCGGTGTGCAGTTCACCTTCCTGATCGGCGGCACGGTGATCGTCGAGAAGATTTTCTCCTATCCCGGTCTGGGCAACATGGCGATCGACGCCGTGGTCAACCGCGATTTCCCCCTCATTCAGGGCCTAGTGCTGATGTTCGGCGTCGTCTTCATTCTCATCAATCTGCTGGTCGATTTTGCCGTCGTCGCCTTTAATCCAAGGCTTCGTCATGGCTGATGTGACCGCCGCAGCAGCTTCCCGCCGCACTTGGCAGCCGATGATATCGGCAGCGCTTCGCGATCCAAAAGTCGTCGTCGGCGGTGGCTTCATCCTGCTATTGATCATTCTCGCCTTGGGTGCTGACTTCATCGCGCCGCATGATCCACTGGCGCAAGATCTGATGCTTGGTTCGCTCCCTCCGGCGGGCATGGCCGGCGCCGAATCCGGCTACTGGATGGGCACCGACGATCTGGGCCGCGATGTCCTGTCGCGATTCATTCACGGGACGCGCGTCGCACTGACCGTCGCTTTTGTTGCGGCAACAATTGCGGCTCTGGTCGGTACAGTAGTCGGCCTGCTTGCGGGCTATTTCGGTGGCTGGATCGACGTCGTTGTCTCCCGCCTGATCGAAATCTGGATGGCTTTTCCCGCCGTGCTGCTCTCGATCCTCATCGTTGCCATCCTTGGCTCCGGCGTGCATTCCGTCATCATCGCGATCGCCATCATTGACTGGACGCGCTTTGCGCGGGTCGTGCGTGCCGAGACCATGGCGCAACGGCAGGCCGACTATGTCACCGCCAGTACGGTGCTTGGTTTCTCGCGCCTTGGCATTCTTGCCGGCGAGATTTTGCCCAATGTGCTGTGGGTCGTCCTCGGACTCTTCACCCTTGAGCTAGGGCTAGCCGTTGTCATCGAGGCCATTCTGTCCTTCGTCGGCCTTTCGGTCTCCTCCGACACCCCGACTTGGGGCGGTATGATCGCCCAAGGTCGAGGCATCATCTACCAGGCATGGTGGGTCTTCGCGCTGCCGCTAGCGGGGCTGCTGGCCACAGTGCTCGCCTTCAACCAGCTTGGCGCCGGACTGCGTCGCAGCCTTGATCCGGTGATGCAGCGATGAGCGCGCTTCTATCCATCGAAAATCTAAGCGCGGTTTCCCGCCGCGACGGCAAGCCTATCTTGCGCGACGTATCGCTACAGGTCGAAAGCGGCACCATTCATGGTCTCGTCGGCGAGAGCGGCGCCGGCAAATCTACCATCAGCAAGATCGTCCTTGGTATCGTCTCGGGCGGCGTCGTGGTTACAGCCGGTCGCGTCATGTTGGATGGCAACGATCTGGTGCAGATGCCTGAGCGCGACAAGCGCATCCTGATCGGCTCCCAGCTTGCGCTGATCCCGCAGGATCCACTGACTGCGCTTAATCCTGGACGGCGCATCGGCGATCAACTCACCGACAGCCTGCGGATGTGGAAGGGCTTCAATCGCAAGGCGGCATGGGTGCGCGCGCTCGAACTGCTCGATCACGTCGCCATTCGCGACCCCGCTCGGGTCATGGAGCAATTCCCGCATCACCTGTCGGGCGGAATGCGCCAGCGCGTGTTGATCGCTGCCGCCTTCGCCATCGAGCCCAAGCTGCTGATTGCCGACGAGCCCACGACTGCACTCGATGCTACCGTGCAAAAGCAAGTGCTGCAATTGCTGAAGCGCCTGCAGGCCGAACACGGCACCTCGGTCGTCTTCGTCACCCATGATCTCGGTGTAGTCGCCCAGATTTGCGACGACGTTACCTTGCTTTTTCAGGGCAAGGTCATGGAGCAGGGGACGGCAGCTACCATCTTCAACGCGCCACGCCACGCCTATACCCGCGCCTTGCTCGCAGCGAGCCCACGCTATGATAATCCGGCGGCTGGACTTAACCCGATCGACGATGCAGTCGTCGCCGCCTGCTATGCCGAAATCCGGCAGTTCGATGGAGTCCAGCATGGCTGAACCCTTGGTTGAAACGCGCGGCCTGACCGTCGACTACGCGACCGGCCGCTCGCTCCGGGGCCCCGCCAACGCATCCACGCGAGTGCTGCGCGGCGTCGATATCCGCATCGATGCCGGCGAGATAGTCGGCATTGTCGGAGAGTCCGGTTCAGGCAAATCCACCCTCGGCCGCGCGCTACTGGGTCTTGTGCCAGCCTCCGAAGGTCAGGTGCTGTTTGCGGGTCATCCGCTTAATGCCCAGCCTGATGGCGCACTGGCTCTGCGGCGGCATATGCAGATGATCTTTCAAGATCCAATGAGCTCGCTCAATCCGCGGCACACCATCCGCACCATCCTGACGCGTCCCATTCTGCTGCATGGTATCGCGGCAAATCAAGCCGCGGCAGATGCTGCGGCTGCTGCAGTTCTCGACCGCGTTGGACTGCCGCTTGAGGTGCTGGCGCGCTATCCGCATGAGCTTTCCGGCGGCCAGCGTCAGCGCATTGGTATCGCCCGCGCTGTCATGTTGCGACCGCGTTTTGTCCTCGCCGACGAGATCATATCGGGGCAGGACGTTTCTACCCAGGCCCGCGTTCTCGTGCTGCTCAAGGAACTCTGCGCTGAGATCGGCATGGCACTGGCCTTCATCAGCCATGACCTGTCGGTCATCCGCGCGCTGTGCCACCGGGTCTATGTGCTCAATGGTGGCGTGGTGGTGGAGGAAGGGTCTTGCGAAGCCGTGTTCGCCGCGCCCCAGCATGCCTATACGCGGGCGCTGATCGACGCCATTCCGCTGCCCGTCGTCGGCACCGGATGGCTGGCGGCGTAACGGATTTCTCCGCCACGCCGCATACCTTAGTCCTTATAGATGCCCGTTTCGCTGGCGACATGTCGATAGGCCGCGCCAGCGGTAAAGCCGCCATCGATGACGAAGTCTTCGCCGGTAATGAAGCTCGACGTATCCGAGACCAGGAACAGCACCAGTTCAGCGATCTCTTCCGGCTTGCCGCTGCGGCGCATAGGCGTGATATCGATCATTGGCTTCAGATGCGGGCTATTGGCATTGAGGCCGGTCACTACCAGGCCCGGGCAGATCGCATTGACGCGAATGCCCTTGCCGACAAGCTCCATCGCCGCGCTGCGCGTCAGCCCGCGCAGGCCCCACTTGCTGGCGGTATAGGCCGGGTCGTAATGACCGGAAAAGCCGCTGTTGGACGAGATATTGACGATAGCGCCGCCACCGTCTTCGGCCATCAATGCGCTGACAGCCTGGATGCCGAGAAACGCGCCGGTCAGGTTGACCTTGAGCACGCGCTCCCAAGCGTCGAGCTTGGTGGTTTCGACGGTCGTGCGGTTGATGATGCCCGCATTGTTGACGAGGATGTCAAGCCGGCCCTGCCAACTGCGCGCAAGCTCGACTGTCTGGGCCCAGCTCTCTTCGCTGGTAACATCGAGCAGGATGAATTTGGCCGTGAGGCCTTCGTCTGTGAGCGCCTGCGCCAGCGCTATGCCTTCCGCTTCGAGCACGTCGGCGATGATGACGGCTGCACCCGAACGCGCCAGCAGCCGTGCCTCGGCTTCGCCCTGTCCGCGCGCACCACCGGTGACGATGGCAACCTTGCCTTCCAGCTTGCTCATGCTCATTCCCCTGCCGCGATTGTTGTCTGGCGTTGGCTGCCCATGCCATCAATGCCAAGCGTGATGACCTGGCCCGCCCGCAGGAAAATTGGCTCGGGCTTGATGCCCATTCCAACGCCCGGTGGGGTGCCGGTAGCGATCACATCGCCCGGCTCCAGGGTCATGAACTGGCTGATGTAGCTCACAAGGAATGCCACGCTGAAAATCATGGTATTGGTATTGCCGGTCTGGCGGCGGACTCCGTCCACATCGAGCCAAAGCCCGACATTCTGCGGATCGGGCACTTCATCCCGCGTTACCAGCCAAGGCCCGATCGGCCCGAACGTGTCGTGGCTCTTGCCCTTGGTCCACTGGCCGCCACGCTCGGACTGGAAACTGCGCTCCGACACATCATTGACGACGCAATAGCCCGCCACGTGGTCGAGAGCTGCATCCTCGCTGACATATTTGGCGCGGGTACCGATCACCACGCCCAGCTCGACCTCCCAGTCGGCCTTCTTGGAGCCGCGGGGAATTTCCACCGCATCGTCGGGGCCGTTGATGGCGGTTGTCGCCTTCATGAAAAGGATCGGCTCGTCGGGCGGCGCCTTGCCGGTTTCCTTGGCATGGTCTGCATAGTTCAGGCCGACGCAGATGAACTTGCCCACCTTGCCGACGCAGGCGCCGATCCGGTCTTCGCTCAATGCGGGCAGGGTGCTGGTATCGAGCGCCGCAAGTTGCTTTAGGCCTGCCGGAGAGAGGACCGCGCCGGCAATATCATCGACGATGCCGCTCAGGTCTCGGATAACGCCTTTCGCATCGAGCAGGGCAGGCTTTTCGAAGCCCTTTAGGCCATGGCGAAGAAGTTTCATTGTCTATGCCCGTCGGAAGCCAGTGAGAGTCGCATCCTCGACATCGGGCAGGTTGACCACGATATTGTCGGGGGTTCGCGTAGTCAGCCACACCAGCTCTTCGGTCGTCGACATGTTGACCTCGACATGTGGCCAGTTTGGCGGCACGAAGACGAAATCGCCTTCTTCCATGTCGAGATATTCGCTGTAATTCGCGCCGAAATAGATGCGGCCAAGGCCCTTGAGCACATAGCCACCGGTCTCGGCTTCGCCGTGGTGATGCGGTAGTGAACGATAGCCGGGGTCATTGCTCACCTTACCGAACCAAAGCTTGGTCGCGGGCGTAATTTCGGGTCCAACACCTGTCACGCGCACGCATCCGCCGGACTGTCCGGTGCCGGTGTGTTCCTGGCCTTTACGGGTGACGACGGCTTTAACTTCTGCGGTCATGAGCTCCTCCAAATCGTTTCGGCGGACCTTGTACCGCCAGGCCTCGATATTGAGCGTTTTATTTTAGGTGTCAAGTAATTTGCCCGGCTTGCGGCGCCCATCGCGCTGGCTTAACAGAGAGTGCAGGGGAGACCATGAAGTGACCGAACATTCCCGGGTCTGGATCGACGCCGAGACCAAGATCGCCGACGCGCCGGGCGACCACCACGATGAGTTGCGGCTATGGCTGCGCCTGTTCAGTGTGACCCGGCTGATGGAGAATGACGTTCGCAGCCGCTTGCAGAACGAGTTCGACGTCACTTTCCCCCGCTTCGATATTCTGTCCCAGCTTTACCGCGTGCCTGATGGCCTGATTCTGGGGGAATTGTCCCAGCGGCTCATGGTGTCGCCGGGCAATATCACCTCGGTCATCAAGCGCCTGATGGACGATGGCATGATCGTGCGGAATCAAAATCCGAACGATCGGCGCGAGAACATCGTGCAGATGACGGCACTCGGCCGTGAAAAGTTTATCCAGATGGCTGCATCCAACGAAGAGTGGGTTCGCAACCTGACCAAGGACCTTGCCCCAGCGGATGTGAAGGCGCTTCTGGCGTTGCTTCAGAAGATGAAGACCTCGGTCCGTCGCGCGCTGGACGAGTAATCAGTCCGGAACGACGGCCAGCACCTGGATTTCAATCTTGGCGCGATCTTCCATCAGGGCGACGACCTGGACCGCCGCCATCGGCGGGAAGTGCCGGCCGATCGTCTCACGATAGGCTGCGCCGATTTCCTTGAGCCGCGACTTGTAGGCGTGACGATCCGTGAAATACCACGTCATCTGGATGATGTGCTCGGGCTTGGCGTCAGCGGCAGTCAGCACGGCAACGACATTCTTGAACGTTTGGCGCACCTGGTCGACGAAATCATCGGACTGGAACTCGCAATTCTCGTCCCATCCGACCTGGCCGCCGACCTGTACGATGCGTCCGCGGGCGGAAATGCCATTGGAATAGCCGATCGGCTTAGCCCAGCCTTCAGGCTGGATGATCTGATGGGTCATTGAACTGGCTCCAGATAGCGCGTGAGACCCGCCCGGACGTCATCCGGCCAGGGGTGCGATTTGTGATCGACCGTCGAGGTCGCGACGATGCGTTGCTTGATGGTCCAGATCACGTCGTCGCGGACTGTCACCACCGTTTCGAGGTCGAGGGACGCTCGGCCGATGGCGCGAACATGCACCGCAAAATCGAGTACGTCGCCATAGGTGGACGGGCGCTTGAACTCGACGTTCATCGTCACCGTCGGCAAGCCCATCTTGCGCTCGTACATCAGCTCTTTCCATGTCACGCCGAACGAGGCGAACATGGCCTCATTCACATCTACCAGCATGGAAAAATAGGCTGGATGGTAAGCAATGCCGGTCAGGTCGCAGTCGCCGAAACGCAACGGCTTGGATTGGGTAAAAGGCATAAAAACTCCGCTCTTCAGCCGGTCATAACTTCGCCGCCGGCCACCGCGATGGCCTGGCCGGTAATCGATGATGCGCCCGGCAAAGCCAGCCAGAGCACGGTGTCTGCAACCTCGTCGGGATCGACCAGGCGACCTTGCGGATTGGCCTTGGCTAGCTCGACCCGCGTTTCAATTTCAGTGCGTCCGGTCTTGCCCACAATCGCCTCGACCGCCCGCGCGATCAGCGGCGTGTCGGTAAAGCCAGGACACACCGCGTTGACGGTAATGCCAGTGCGGGCAAGCTCCAACGCCAGCGACCGCGTGAGCCCGATCACGCCGTGTTTTGCCGCCGCATAGGCGCTCACATAGCGATAGCCGATTAGTCCTGCCGTCGAGGCGATATTGATGATCCGGCCACCTGCACCATAGGCCTTGATGTCACCTAGCAAGGCCTGCGTAACGAGGAACACGCCGGTCAGATCGGTCGCAATGACCTTGTTCCAGAAGTCCGGCGTCATCTTGTCGAATGGCGCGCTGGGCGCCTCGCCGGCATTGTTGATCAGGATGTCGACCGCGCCAAACCCTTGATGGGCGGCCTCGACACCGGCAGCGATTTTGTCCACGTCGGTAATGTCGAAGTCGTCGACGATCCTGACCTGTGCCGGCGGCAGGCTGGCCGCAAAGGCTTCAAGGCGCTCGCGCTGCCGGCCCGCAAGGGTCACAGATGCGCCTTCGCCAATCAGCTTGCGCACGACTGCCTGGCCGATCCCGCCCGAAGCCCCGGTCACCAGAGCATGGCGACCGGACAGCCTTTTGTCTGAACTCATCGACCCGCCCGCGCCAGATTGTTTTCATACTGCGACTTGGCGGCATAATACTGCTTTGGCCAAGCCACCGATTTGATGCCGATTTTTGCCGCTTCGTGCAACAGCCAGCTTGGATCGGCCAAGTGTGGACGCGCTATTGCACAGAGGTCGGCACGACCCGCAGCAATAATCGAATTGGCATGGTCAGCCTCGGAAATGGCGCCGACCGCGATGGTCGGAATGCCCACTTCGTTGCGGATCTTGTCGGAGAACGGCGTCTGGAACAGTCGGCCATAAACCGGCTTTTCGTCCTTCCACACCTGTCCCGATGAACAGTCGATCACGTCAGCGCCAGCCTGCTTGAACATCTGGGCATAGATGGTCGCATCGTCTGGTGTGTTGCCACCCTCGAACCAGTCATTGCAGGAGAGGCGCACCGAGATCGGCTTGTCCTCTGGCCATACTGCACGCACCGCGGCGAACACTTCGAGCGGGAAGCGCGCCATATTCTCATGACTGCCACCATATTCGTCGTCACGCTGATTGGTCAGCGGGCTCAAAAAGCTCGACAGCAGATAGCCATGGGCACAATGCAGCTCCAGCCAATCGACTCCAGCATCGGCCGCCCGTCGGGCCGCCGCAACGTGGTCGTCACGCACCCGGTCCATATCGGCGCGGTCCATCGCCTTGGGCACCGGGCTGTGCTTGAGATAGGGCAGGGGTGACGCTGAGATCAGCGGCCAGGCACCCTCGTCGAGTGGTTGGTCGATCCCGTCCCATGCCAGCTTGGTCGAGCCCTTGCGGCCGGCGTGGCCGATCTGGATAGCCAGCTTCGCGCCGCTATTGCTGTGAACGAAATTCGCCAGTCGCTTCCAGCCGGCGGCCTGCTCATCGTTCCACAGGCCAAGGCATCCGGGGGTGATGCGCGCATCGGGCGACACGCAGGTCATCTCGGCAAATACCAGCGCTGCGCCACCCATCGCACGAGCGCCCAGATGGACTAGGTGGAAGTCGTCGATCAACCCATCCGCTGCCGAATACATGGCCATGGGCGACACCACGATGCGGTTTTGCAGCGTGACGCCACGCACGGTGAAAGGCGTCAGCATTGGCGGAACGCTGCGCTTGTCCGGCTCGACGTTCACGCCTGCATCAGCCGCAAACCAGCGCTCATAGCCCTCGAGCCAGTTCGCATCGCGCAGGCGCAGGTTTTCGTGGCTGATGCGCTGCGAGCGCGTCAGCATGGAATACATGAACTGCTCGGGCTCAAGCTGGTCGGCATAACGCCGGCCCACCACTTCAAACCACTCCATCGCATTGCGCGCCGCATTCTGAATGCGGGCAACATCCACCCGGCGAATGTCTTCGTAGTCCTGCAGCACGGCCGGAATTGCAGTCTTGTCGTGGCCGTGCAGGTTGAACTGACAGGTCAGTTCGATAGCATCCTCAAGTGCAAGCTTGGTGCCAGAGCCGATTGCAAAGTGCGCTGTGTGAGCTGCATCGCCCATCAGCACGACGTGGGAATTGCCATTGAAATGGCTCCACTTGCCACAGATTAGGCGATTGAAATTGAGCCAGGCCGAACCGCGCACATGCCGTGCATTTGTCATCAGTGGCTGGCCTTCCAGCACCTCGGCAAACAGGTTCTCGCAGAAGTCGATGGAGCCCTGCTGCTCCATCTGGTCAAGGCCATGGGCCAGATAGGTCTCTTCGGTCGTCTCGATGATAAAGGTCGAGGTGTTCTCATCGAACTTGTAGATGTGAGCCTGGAACCACCCGTGATCGGTCTTGCGGAAATCGAAGGTGAACGCGTCAAACAGCTTGTTCGTGCCGAGCCAGATATAGCGGTTCGGCCTCACCGCGAGATCGGGCTGGAACACGTCCTGATAGGCATTGCGAATTTTGGAGTTGAACCCGTCCGAGGCAATAACGAGGTCTGAATCCGCGTAGTCGAGATCGCCGCTGGCGTCGGTTTCGAACACTAGGTCGACGCCCAATGCTTCGCAGCGCTGCTGCAGGATGTTGAGCAGCTTTTTGCGGCCGATGCCGACAAAGCCGTGGCCCGAAGTGCGCTGGCGGGTGCCCTTGAACAGGACTTCGATATCGTCCCAATGGTTGAAGGCATCCTGGATTTCGGATGCGCTCTCGGGATCCCACTCGACCATGGCCGACATGGTGGCATCCGAGAAAACCACGCCCCAGCCAAATGTGTCGTACGGCTTGTTGCGCTCGACTACCGTGACGTTGTGCTCGGGATGGTTCTTCTTCATCAAGAGCGCGAAGTAGAGCCCTGCGGGGCCGCCGCCGATGCAGACGATGCGCATGAACCGAAATCCTTCAGGAAAGCGACATTAGTTTAGATGTAAACTAAATCGCCTGCCCAAATAGTCAAGATCTAAAGTTTTTCTGTACGGTTCAATTACCGACCGGCGTTGCGCTCGCAGAGCTGGCGCAACAGGCCAAGGGTCCCGTCGATATCGGCGACCATTTCCTTCTTGGCTGTCGCAGCATCGCCCTGTCGCATGGCCCGGATAATCAGGTGATGGTGATGCGTGAACTGCTCATGCAGGCCGGTGCTGAGCAGCGGCGCGATATGGGTCGAGAGCATCCGCATATACGGCCCATACCGCAGCCAGAGGCTGTCGATGATCTGGAGCAGCACCTCGGAACCCGATTGCCGATA
>JAQGKG010000042.1 GCA_028290245.1 Devosia sp.
GGTGTGCTGGGCGCTCATAAGACGCTCCTCTGGTTAGCGAGCAATAGCGATGCGTGGCGTGGTTGGTTTGTCGCGCCAGCCCAATGCAGGAGCGACCTCGCTAGCGATCAGCTCAAGCGAGCGCAGGATCAGCGCATGCGGCGGATCGACCGAATGCACCTGGAACGAAATATCGCTGACCCGGCCAAGGGTTGAATCCTCAGCAAGGCTGGCGGTGACGTCCTGCGCATCGCCGACATGGGTATCGAGATTGCGGATCAGGTCTTCCAACCGGTCGCCGGTCAGCACATGGCCCGAGGCGGCAAACTTGCTGGCAACGCGGCGCAGGCCAATGTCAGCCCATTCCAGCGCCGTAGCCCGGTCATCGGCCACGAACAGCGTGCGCGACGCCAGAATGCGCGGCTCGATGCCTGCAGGAAGCGCGGCCAGATAGGCATCGATGATCGGGTTCTGCAGCTCGGCAAGCGTCGCAAGCGGATTGTCCTTGCTGCGCGGCTGGGTGCGCGACAGCATCAGCCCATCGCCTGCCGCACCGGCCCGCTGGCCGCCTTCCACCGAGAAAGTCGCCTGCCAGATGCGGTTCAACAACGACTTGCCTTCGGGATAAAGCTGGTTGCCGCCGCCCACATCATTGCCGGCCAGAGCCGCCTTCACCGTCGCGAGGTTAGCGCCATGGATCGGCCCACGCTGAGAGCTATCGAGCCCGAATGCTGTAAACGAGCTTGGCGTACCTCCGCTGCCCACGCCCAGCTCCAGCCGGCTCCCGCTGAGCAGGTCGAACACCACGGCGTCTTCGGCCACCCGCAGTGGCGCTTCCAGCGGCAACGTCACGATGCCGGTGCCGAGCCGGATGCTCTGCGTGCGCGCAGCCACATGGCTCAGAAAAACGAATGGTGATGGCAGGCCGCCTTCATCATGGCTGAAATGATGCTGCGCCACCCAGGCGGAATCAAAGCCCTGCTCTTCGGCCTTGATGATCTGTTCGGCGGCGAGACGGTAGCGATCGGCGGGACCGACGTCGTCCAGCAGTCGCGTAAAAAAGCCAAGGCGTTTGTGGTTATCGGTCATTCTGCGGCTCCGGCATATTCAAGGGTCCGGACGCTGCCGGGCAGGCGGCGACCAGGAATGGCCGCGATAAGTTCGCGGGTGTAAGCGGCCTGCGGGCGGGTAAACACCTCGGCCACGGCGCCGTTTTCGACAGCACGGCTCGCCTGCATTACGGTCACGGTATGGGCAATCTGGCGCACCACAGCCAGATCGTGGGTGACAAACAAATAGGTCAGCCCCAACTGTTGCTGCAGCGTATCAAGCAGCCGCAGGATTTGCGCCTGCACGGTCACGTCGAGCGCCGAAACCGCCTCGTCGAGCACCAGCACACGTGGCTCGAGGATCAGTGCGCGGGCAATCGCCACGCGCTGGCGTTGCCCACCTGATAGCGCACGGGCGCTGCGGCCCAGCGTATCGGCGGGCAGGCCAACCTGGTCGAGGATTGCCGCGACCCGCTCGAGGCGCTCCGCCTTGCCGATCGGCTCGAAGTTGCGCAGCGGCTCGCCGATGATTTCGCCGACGCTCTGGCGCGGATCGAGCGAGGAAAACGGGTTCTGATAGACCAGTTGCACATTGCGACGGAACTGGCGTAGCGGCTCACCCGACAGCGCCGAAATCTCGGTGCCCTCGATGGTGATTTTACCGGCAGTCGGCCGCTGGAACCCCACGACACTGCGTGCCGTCGTCGTCTTGCCCGAACCGGATTCGCCAACCAGCGCATGCGTAGTGCCGGCGGCGACCGTGAACGACACGTCGTCGACCGCCCGGAACGGCTTACCGGCCACGGTGAAGTCCTGCACCAGACCCGACACCGTAATGCTGGGTGCTGAATCAGCCGGAGCCGGCCGCAGGTTGACCGGCGCCAGTGATGGTGCATCAGCCAGCAATTGCTGCGTATAGTCACTGCTCGGACGTGCCAGCAAACTGGCGGCCGGCCCCTGCTCCTGGATGCGGCCGCTCTTGAGCACCACGATACGGTCGGCCCGGTCGGCGGCAACGCCGAGGTCGTGAGTTACCAGCAGCACCGATGTACCAAACTCGCTGCGCAGCTCATCGATCAGGTCGAGAATGCGACGCTGCACCGTCACGTCGAGCGCGCTGGTCGGCTCATCGGCGATGATCAATGCCGGCCGCAGCGCCACCGCGATGGCGATCAGCACCCGCTGTTTCATGCCGCCCGAAAGCTCGTACGGATACTGATCGTAGCGCAAAACCGGTTCGCTCAGCCCGACGCGGGTCAACAGCTCGATCACCCGCGTCTTGCGCAGACGGCCGTTGCGTTCACCATGCAGGCGCAGGATTTCGCCGACCTGCGTACCGATGGTCAGCACCGGATTGAGTGAGCTGCCGGGATCCTGCGGCACGAGGCTGATCGACTTGCCGCGAATGGCATCGAGGCGACGGCTCGACCAGCCGACGATATCGGTGCCACTCAGCCGCACGCTGCCTGCATCCACACGACCATTATCAGGCAATAACCCGATGATCGACTGCGCCGTCGTGGTCTTGCCGGAACCGGACTCACCAACCAGCGCCACGACTTCGCCCGCGCCGACGGTAAAGGACACATCCTCCACCACGCGCCGCCAGCCGGTGTCATGTCGATAGGACAGGCTCAGCCCATCGACGGCAAGCACCGGCGGGGAATTGGGGAAAGCGATTGTGGTCATGACGGTCTCCGCAGGGACTGGCTGATGCGGTGGGTGGCGAGCACGATGAGGATGACGGTGATGCCGGGAAATGCCGTCAGCCACCACGCCGCGGTCAGATACTTGCGGCCTTCCGAAATTAGCAGGCCCCATTCCGGTGTCGGCGGTGGCGCGCCATAGCCGAGAAAGCCCAGCGTCGAAATGGCGAGGATGGCGCTGCCGAACTGCAGCGCCGCAAAGGCGATGACAGTGCCCAGCGAATTTGGCAGCACATGGCGCCACAACACTGCACCAAAGCGGCCGCCACTGCCAAAGGCCGCCTCGACATAATCTGCCCGGCGCACCCGGATAACTTCCGAACGCATCAGCCGGGCAAAGCTCGCAACCGTCGTGACGCCCACCGCGATGGCGACATTGACCGTGCCAAAACCCAGAATGATGATGATTGAAAGCTGCAGCAGCAGGCCGGGCACCGAAAGCAACACATCTACAATGCGCATGATCAGAGTATCGGTACGCCCGCCGACCGAACCGGCCACGAGCCCCAGGGCGGTGCCGCCGACGAAACCCACGACCACAGCTACCACCGCGCCGAACAGGGAATTGATCGAGCCATAAATAATGCGCGCCAGCACGTCGCGGCCGATTTCGTCGGTGCCCAGCCAGTTGACCGCATTGGGCGCCTGTAGCTGACTGCCGGCCACGCCGACCGTACCGCTATGCGGCGTGAAAAGCCCCGGCGCCACTGCCCAGGCTATCGCCACGATGATGACGAGCCACGACAGCACCAGCGTAACATCGAGCTGGCGCAGCCGACTGAAGCCAAGCGCCGGACGGCGCGTCGTGAAAAGATCGAGACTGCTCATGCGCTGGCTCCGACCGGTGTGTTGAGACGTGGGTCGATCAGCGGCGCGGCAAGATCGACCAGCAGGTTGATGACGACGAAGCCCACTGCAGCCAGGATGACGATGGCCTGCAGCACGGCGGTATCCTGATTGCTGACCGCCTGTTCGGTGATGCGGCCCAGCCCGTTGATGCCGAACACCGTCTCGGTAACGACGGCACCCGCCAGCAACTCGCCAAACAGCACGCCGGCGATGGTCAGCACCGGCAGCAGCGCATTGCGCAGCACATGGCGCCACAGCACCCAGGCGCGGCTCGCCCCCTTGGCGCGCGCGACGCTGACAAAAGGCTGCGTCTGCACTTCATCGAGGCTGCGAATGAGTATCTGCGCCAGCGGCGCCGCAATCGGGAAGGACAGCGCCACGACTGGCAGGATCAGCGACTGAAATTCGGAAGGATTGATGATCGGCACGAGGCGCAGGCGGA
>JAQGKG010000077.1 GCA_028290245.1 Devosia sp.
TTGCGCATAGTCGGGCATGAAAGCGTCAGGCCCGCCCACGACGAGGAAAATCGTATCCGGTCGCTGCCGACGAACCTCGGCTGCAGCGATGATGAAGTCCTCGACGCGCTTTTTTTCATCCAGCCTGCCAACCCAGCCAACAACGATGGCGTCCGGGGCAATACCCAGTTCGGCCCGCATCCGCTGCCGAACATCGGGATCGAATTCTGACAGGTCGACCATCGACGGGATTTGGACGGCGTCGCCCTCACGGCCTACCATTTTGCCGGCCGCGGCATCGCGGATCGTACGACAAACGCCGACATAGCGGTCGGTGAAATGCTTGGGGCCGTCCAGCGCCTCGGAAACCAGGCCCCCATGTTCGATCAAGGGCGGGCGCTGGTGCGCCCGTTCAAGTGCCGGGTAGATGTCCGCGACATTCTGGCAGGAGATGACCACGTCATAGGTTGCCATCTTGCGCGCCAGGTAGGCCACGGTATCTTCAAAGCCCATGCCATAGGGCACGGTATCGATATCGACGCCAAGCGCCCGCAGTTGCGCATCGGTCTGGTCCGGCATGCCCGGCTTGTGGAAGCACGCCACGACATCGATGCGATAGCGCGCCGGGTCGAGCGTGCGCGCTAGCAGGCGCACCTCGGTTTCCTCGCCGCCAACGACGATCCAGGCAAAAACGAAAAGTATGCGCGTTGATTCGGTAGTCAATCAGTCACCTTAAAGACGATTTGAAGGAAGTCTGGCCGCGTTTCGACCAGTTCGGCAAGGAAAGCGGGGGCGTCGTCGAACGGCACGATGTGGGTAATCATCTCGCGCTTGACCCGGTCACCGACAGCTTCGAGCAGGCTGACGGTTTCGAGGGCAAGACGACGCCGATCCCATTGGTGGCCGAGGCCGCGCGGCACCCGATTAATCTGGGCGCATTTGAGCGCGAGGCCGTTGTGGTGGAACTCTTCGCCCAGCCGCAACCCCTCGGCGCCGCCCTGATAGAAGGCAAGATCGACCACCGTGCCCTGCGGGCGCAAGGCGCGGAATGCGGTATGCAGGCTATCTGCATGGGCACGGGTCTGGAACACGAAGTCGGCGCCGCGATCTGCTCCGCTGTGCCACTGCGTCTTGGCGTGCTGCCAGGCCTGATCCTCGTCCATGGCCGTGATGCCCATGGCCTCGAGCTTGCGTCGGCGGTAGGGGGACGGATCGGCCACCACCAGGTTCGCTGCACCGGCGCGCTGGGCGAACAGCGCCGTCATCAGCCCGACAGGGCCAGCGCCGATCACCAGGATCGACCGGCCTTCCACGCCCTGCCCCAGCCGCATTACCTGCTGCCCAAAAATCTCCGCATCGGCGTGCAAAATCCCATTGGCGGCGATCGGACCCATCTGGCCAACCAGCACGCCGAGGATCGGGTCCAGGCTCTCCGGCAAGCTGATCAACACATCGCGCGACGGATCTGCGGTGTGGCCACTCTTGTGTCCGTAGGCAGTCGCGATGATCTGTCCGTTGTGAAAAGCTGGGCTTTGGCTGTCGATGACCCGGGCGACTTCCATGTAACCGAGGAAGGGCACGGGGTAATCGAGGCTCGGCTCGCCAGCCTGGAATACGCCGCGATCCGCATCCCAGCGCGAATGGAAATACGGATTGGTGTGCTTCATGAAGGTCAGCTCGGTGCCGGCGGAGAAGCCGGTATAGAGCGTCTGGAGACGGACTTGGCCAGCGCCCGGCGGACCCTCGTCATAGCCGAAGTGGTAAGCTTGGCCGGGTCGTTCGATACCAAGCGAGCGAATGTGACGCATGCTCATGGGCTATTCCGCCGCCTGCAGGAAGACGGCTTGGCCGGTGCGCGCGGACTCGGTGATAGCCAGCGCTACACGATGGGTCTTCAGCGCTTCTCCATAGGAGCAACGAATGCGATTGGTCTCACCGCGCACTGCATCGATGAAGTCGCGATCCTCGCGCCAGACGGGGTCGCCTTCGGCATGACGCACCGGGCGCCCTGCCCCGATATCGACCATGATGTCGTGGTCGGTCAGTTCCATGGCGATGCCATCGCCGAACAGGTGCAGGCCGACGCGATGACCCCACCGCAGCAGGCAGGTCGAGCTGAAATTGGCGATGGCGCCGGAGCTGAATTTGAGGCTGGCGGTGCTGACAGTCGGCACGTCGAGACCTGGAAAATCGGGACGCTGCGTGTGGCCGGCCAAGCCGTAAACCGAAACGACGTCGCCAACGAGATAGCGCGCCAGATCGAGGATATGCGTTGTCTGCTCGACCATTTGCCCGCCGGACTTATCGGCATGCCACCACCATTGCGGCGGCGGGGTCTGGTCGAGCCAGTAGCCAGACAGCATCTGCGCAGGCCTGTCAGCCAGAATTCGCTTTGCTTCATCGACGGTGTCGAGATAGCGCCAGTGATAGCCGACGGCGGTAATGAGTCCGGCAGCGGCAACCTCGGAAGCCAGCGTTTCGGCCAGTGACAGCTCTAGCGAGATCGGTTTTTCCACGAAAAACGGTAGGCCACGGGCGATGACTGCGCGCTCGGCGGCGCCGTGGGCGAAGGGCGGAATGCAGATGTAGACGGCGTCGAGGCTGGTGTCGCCTAGCAGCCCGTCGTGATCACCATAGGCCTTGGCCCCGTAACGCGATGCCGCATCAACAGCTCGGTTGAAGTCGGGATCGGCAAAGCCGGCCAGTTCGACATCGGGGAGGCTTTCCAACACTCCAAGGTGACGCTGGGCAATGCCACCAACGCCGATAAAGCCAATGCGGGTCTTGCTCATGAATTGCGGGCCTGTAGCGTGTGAGAAGGACCGGCTAGAAAGCCGGCATAAAGGGCAGCCGTCTGCATCGCCATGCGATCGGCCTGGAATTGATGGATGAAGCGGGTCTTGCCTGCATCGCCGGCAGCTTTCGCGGCCTCCCGGTCGCCCAAGGCGATGCCGATGATTGACGCGAGCAGCATGGGGTCGCCGGGCGTAACGAGGAATGGATGATCCTTGCCAATGGCCTCTACCGTCCCGTCAATAGCGGTGGCCACGATGGGCAGGCCGACAGCCATCGCCTCTAGCAGGACCAGCGGCAGACCCTCGAACAACGAAGGCAGCACGAAAATATCCGCAGCTGCGAGCAGGTCAGGCACATCGAAGCGGCGGCCTAGAAAGGTCACTGACTGCTCAAGGCCCTGCTCGCGCACCATCTGCTCGATGCGGTCTTGCTCCGGGCCGTCGCCGACGAAGACGAAGCGCGCGTCAGGATGCTGCAGCAGCACCTGCGGCACGGCCGCGACGAGGCTTGCGTGATCCTTCTGCTGAGTGAACCGCGCCACAGTCAGCAGCAATGGCGCATCGTCACGCAAGCCAAGTTCACTGCGCACCGCTTGGCGGTTTCCGCAGCTGGGCGTCGCAATGCCATTGGCAATCATCTTCATGCGGGCGGTGTTGGGCCGCGCCGCGTAGCTTTCGGCCACGCCTTGCGAAACTCCTATAACGCGATCGACCGAAAGCAGCATGGCGGCATATTCGGCCTGCTGCACCGGGCTGGTCAGTAGATACGGCAGATGCTCGGTGCGCAGCACCGGCAGCCCTGCGGCCTTGCCGAGCCGGACCAGCTCATGCCCCTCCCAGCCTATACCGGCATGAACATGCAGAAATGCAGCGCCAGCTGCTTTGAGCCAACGCCCAAAGCCCGGCAGATCATCCAGCGAGAAGGCGATGATCCGCAAACCGGCTTTTGCCGCCCGCGCCAGGAATGCGATGCCATTTTCGTCGTTCTGGCACGCGATGACGATGTCGTATTGATGCACGAGGCTTTGGCCCAGCACGATCATGTGCTCGCCAAGGCCGGATGGCTCAAGACTGTCGGTAGCCAGCACCAGCACCGGCCTCAAGACATTGCCTCTGCCGCTGTCGTTACGCCCAGGTTCATGCGCCGATAGTGCGCCAGGGCCTGCCCGACGACCTGGTCCATATTGTAGTATTTATAGGTCCCCAGTCGACCGACGAAGCTGACTTCGGGGTGAGTCTGAGCGAGTGCCGCATATTGCTTGTACAGCGCCGCGTTTTCGGGCCGGGGAATGGGGTAGTATGGGTCGCCACCGTCCTGCGGAAATTCGTAGCTGATCGAGGTTTGCCGATGCACCTGGCCAGTCAGGTGCTTGTATTCGGTGATGCGGGTGTAGGGCACCGCCTCGTCCGGGAAGTTCACTACGGCCACTGGCTGGAACCGCCGCTGGTCCAGCGTTTCGTGGCGGAATGCCAAGCTGCGATAGGGCAGCGCACCGAAGCGGTGGCCGAAATATTCGTCGATTGGCCCTGTGTATATGGTGCGCGGCGCCAGCTTCTCGGCGCGGATGTCTTCAAAGTCGACGCCCAGCGCCAGATCGATATTGTCGTGATCGAGCATGTTCTCGAACATCGCCGTATAGCCATGCAGCGGCATGGCCTGGAAACTGTCTAGGAAGTAGCGGTCGTCTTCGTTGTGTCGCGTCGGCACGCGCGAGGTTACCGCCTTGTCGAGCTGGCTGGGGTCCAGTCCCCACTGCTTGCGGGTGTAGCCCTCAAAGAATGTCCGATACAGTTCGGAGCCGATCTGGTTGATCACGACGTCGCGTGAGCTTCGCAATTCTGAAATCGGCTCAGCCCGGCTGCGCAGGAATTCTTCGGCATCGGCATCGCAGCCGAGCTTAAGATTGTAGAGCATATTGAGCGTCGTGCGGTTGATAGGCATCGGCACGCGCTGGTCGCCCACCGCCGCAAGCACACGGTGCTCATAGGGGCGCCACGCGGTGAAACGCGACAGGTAGCTGACGATATCGTCGCTGTTGGTATGAAAGATGTGCGGACCATATTGATGCACCAGAATGCCCGCCGCATCGAGTTTGTCATAGGCATTGCCTGCGATATGATTACGGCGGTCGCATAGAAGGACGCGCTGACCTCCATCGGCGGCGAGCCGTTCGGCCAGAACAGATCCGGCGAAGCCTGCGCCGACAATCACCACATCATAGGCTGAGCGGCGCTGGGAGTTGCGTATGGCCGGGGCCCGCATGAACGAGCGGTCCTGCCCTGCAGCCTTGTCAATCAGGTGCGACATCTGGCGGAAGGTTTGGTCCCACGACATGGCTGCAAGCTTGTCATCGACGCTTGGCAGCCAGTCTGCCTGCTTGAGCTTAAGGGCGAGCTCGCATTGCGCGATGAAATCCTCGGCTGTAGAGGCAATCCGCACAGCATCGAGGGCGCCATATTCCGACACGACATCGGTAATGGGGGTCGATACGACCGGGACGCCAGCAGCGAGATATTCAGGGGTTTTCGTTGGGCTGATGAAGCGCGTTGCGTCATTGATGGCGAAAGGCATGAGCGCTACGTCCCACCCGGCAAGATAGGCGGGTAGATCGGCGTAGTTGCGTTGGCCGAGGAAATGCAGGTTAGCAACCCTTGGCAGGTCACGCTGCTCGATCTTGGCCAGCGGCCCGACCATCACCAGCGACCAATTCGGCCGTGCTTTCGCGACCTGTTCCAGCAAGGCCATATCGATCCGCTCGTCGATGACGCCGTAAAACCCCAGGCGGGGTCCGGGTATGGATGCCAGGTCACCGGCAGGCGCGGTGGCGCCGCGTGCCTTGGCAAAGTGGGACACGTCAACGCTGGATGGAAAGGCGTGGATATTGTCATGCCGTCCGCGTTTGGCGGCAAAAAGGCTGGCGCCGCCGGTGAAAACGACATCGGCGCGGTTGAGAAGTTCGGCCTCCAACTCAGCCAGACGTGGCGGTGCAAAGCGAAAGTTGGCCAGCTCGTCCATGCAGTCGTAGACCACAACAGAGGCTTCAACGTGCTTGGCGAAGCTGAACATCATCGGGCTGTAAAACCACAGTACCGGTGCCACAATGCGATGCAGGCGCAGCATGGTGTCGAGCAAGCCTGCGAGTGCCTGTTCGCGCGCGGCTTCGTCCCACCAATGCGGTATGCGGGGACGAACGGCGACGATTTCGGTGCCCGCAAACGGGTGATATTCGAGGTAAGCCAGGTGGTGGTCAGTCGGGATGTATTCCTCGAAGTAAAAGACCTGCCGGTCGCGACCAAAACGCTGCATCAGGTGCTGCGGGCGCTGCAGCACGAAATCCCAGCGGAGGTGCGAGAAACAGATCAGCGGCGCGTTCGAGGCTGCGTCGGTGGCATCGAATTGGTCAGTTGGAAGCTGCTGGTTCAAGGGACCCTCCCTGGTTCAAAGCTGGATGATTGCGGCGCTCATGGCCCACACCGTGGAGCAATCGCCTCAGACGTCTGATGGAATGGGGCCAAGCCCAGCGATCGATGACCGCCTGACGCGGCGCGAAGCGCTCCGGGTTGTCGATGGCCTTCAAAATGGCCAGCTCGAACTGGTCAGCCTTGGCGATGAGCCCGGTTTCGGGGAGGATGTATTGCAGGCCGCAGGCAAGGTCGGCGTTGGCCACAACGGGCAAGCCGGCGAGCATGTATTCGGTCAAGATTGCCGGCGCGCCGTCCTCGACGCCGCACACCACGCCGACCCGTGACTGGTTCACCAGCCGGTTGACCTCGGCGTGTGACACACCCGGTGGCCCGATAACTTCGACGTCGATGCCCATGTCGGAGGCTTGGCGCTGCAAGGCGTCGGCATTCTCGCCATAGCCAAATACGCAGAGGGCTTTGAGCGGACGTGGCGAGCGGGCCAGAGCCGCAAACAGCACGTCATGGCGCTTATAAGCCTGCGCCGCTGCGACATAGATCACGTCATACTTCTTGACGTCACTGGTTGGGAAAAAGGTCTTTGCGGACGCGAATTCGGGGCCGATCGGCATGATGGCGGTGGCGGTATTGGGGTGCCGATCCTCGACCTCGTCCGACTGCCACTGGGCGCCGGTCAAGACCAAATCGAAGTGACGGCTGACATGGGCCGGGACGCGCAGCGCTGGCGCGTCGATCGAATTATAGATGATGAAGCTGTCGGCGCAGGCTTCGAGCAGGGCCTCCGAAACACCCAGGCCCCATATGCACAGGATATGCGGCGCGCCATGCTGCTTGATGAAGTCCAGCATGGCGTCGGAGTGAAATGGCGCTGCAACGTTGTGCAGGGGAAATACACGCCGCGCCAGGTGCTGAGTGTCTTGGGTGTA
>JAQGKG010000160.1 GCA_028290245.1 Devosia sp.
ACCAGCACCTGTTTCATATTGAGGCTGGATTCGATCTCGCGCTGCACGTTGGCGATAAAGGTGGGCGTGCAAAGCGACGGGCTCTCGGCAAGGATGCGTCCCACCGCCGCAATGGCATCAGTAACGCCTACTTCAATCTGTGAGCTAACCGACTGAACATATTGCTCCGTATTGATTTTTTCTCTCACGCGGACATAGCTGTCCAGCAGATAGTCCACGGCGATAATGGGCACGAACGCAAGCAGCGCACCCAGTAGCGTCAGGATATGAGAGTATTTCGACTTCAAGATTCGAATCCGAAAAGACCGTTACCCTCCCATCGGTAACCCTCAGCCTTTAACGGATCATTAACGCTCTTTAACCGAGTGCGAACGCTCCGGCCCGCCAAGTATCGCAATCATAAAACAAAAGCGGCGCCCGTTTCCGGACGCCGCCATTCTTGGATTGTGAGTTCGTTACGACTGGACGTTGAGGCGGATGCTCAACTCGCGCAACTGCTTGGGTTCCGCTGGGCTTGGCGCACCCATCAACAGGTCTTCGGCCTGCTGGTTCATAGGGAACGCCGTGATCTCACGCAGGTTCTGCACGCCGCAGATCAGCATCACAATACGATCGACACCGAAGGCAGCGCCACCGTGTGGCGGAGCGCCAAACTGGAAGGCGCGATAGAGGCCACCGAACTGCTCTTCGACCTGATCGCGGCTCTTGCCGGTCAGTTCGAACGCCTTGACCATGGTCTCGGGCAACTGATTACGGATCGAGCCAGAGGCGATTTCATATCCATTGCAGACCGCATCATACTGATACGCCTTGATCGTCAGCGGATCCTGGCTGTTCAGCGCGTCAATGCCGCCCTGCGGCATCGAGAAGGGGTTGTGCGCGAAGTCCACGCGCTTCTCTTCTTCGCTCCATTCGTAGAACGGGAAGTCGACGATCCAGCACAGGGCGAACTGCTCGGTGTCGATGACGCCGAGATCGGTGCCGATCTTGGTCCGGGCTTCACCGGCAAACTTGTAGAACTTCTCTGGACGGCCGGCGACAAAGAACACAGCATCCCCGTCTTCAAGGCCAAGCTTGGCCTTCAGCGCTGCAGTGCGTTCCTCGCCAATGTTCTTGGCGACGGGGCCAGAGCCCTGCCCTTCCTTGAAGAAGATATAGCCTAGGCCCGGCTGGCCTTCGCCCTGCGCCCAAGCATTCATGCGATCGCAAAACGCCCGGCCGATTGGCTCGGCACCAGCCTTATTCTTGGCAGGAACAGCCCAGATTTCGACCTTCGGATCGGCTTCGATCTGGCTGGCGAACACCTTGAAACCGGAACCGGCGAAATGCTCGGTCACCGCGTGCAACTCGATCGGGTTACGCAGGTCGGGCTTGTCCGAGCCATACTTGCGGATTGCCGTATCATAGGGAATGCGCGGCCAGTCCTTGGTGACGCGCTTGCCATCGGCGAACTTCTCGAAGATGTCCGTGATCACCGGGGTCATGGTGTTCCACACGTCTTCCTGGGTGACGAAGCTCATTTCCATGTCGAGCTGGTAGAATTCGCCTGGCAGGCGATCGGCGCGGGGATCTTCGTCACGGAAGCATGGTGCGATTTGGAAGTAACGGTCAAAACCAGCCACCATCAGCAACTGCTTATACTGCTGCGGCGCCTGCGGCAGCGCGAAGAACTTGCCGGGATGAATACGGCTCGGCACCAGGAAGTCGCGTGCGCCTTCGGGCGACGACGCGGTCAAGATCGGTGTTGAATATTCGGCAAAGCCCTGCTCGGTCATGCCGTTGCGCATCGCCGCGATCACCTTGGTGCGGCGAACGATATTGGCATGCAGCTTTTCACGACGCAGATCGAGGAAGCGATACCGCAGGCGAACATCCTCGGGATAATCCTGATCGCCGAACACCGGCAGCGGCAGTTCCTTGGCGACCGAGAGCACCTCAATTTCTTGAATGAACACCTCGATCGTGCCGGTGGGCAGGTTGGGGTTCACCACCGAGGCATCGCGCAGTTTCACTTCGCCGTCGATGCGGATCACCCACTCGGAGCGCACCTTTTCGGCAGCGGCAAAAGCGGGAGAATCGGGGTCGATGACAGCCTGGGTCAGGCCATAATGGTCGCGCAGATCGATGAACAGCAGGCCGCCATGGTCGCGGATGCGATGCACCCAGCCGCTGAGTCGCACGGTTTGGCCGGCTTCCTGGGCTGTGAGAGCCCCGCAGGTATGCGAGCGGTAGCGATGTGTTGTCATGGTCGAAACTCTAGGAAAAAGGCCGGAATCTGCGCGGGAAAAGCGCATGTGAACCGGTTTTTGTCAAGGTAAAGGGGTGGTCTACGCCATTGGCATACGTAGCCGCCATAACTCTTCGTAGCCCCTCAACAATTCCGGTGTGGAGTGGGCCCGGTTCACCTGCTAGGAAGAATATTGACGAATTTGAGACGGACGGCGGTATGGACCTCATAGTTTCCACAGATGTGCTCGCTGCTTTCTGCGAGCGCGCTTCCAAGTTTGATTTTGTGACAGTGGATACCGAGTTCCTGCGCGAGACCACCTATTGGCCAAAACTCTGCCTGATCCAGGTGGCGACGGACGACGAAGCAGTACTGATCGACCCGCTGGCGCCGGGCCTAGACCTGTCCTCGTTCTTTGTGCTGCTGGCCAATCCGAACATCACCAAGGTGTTCCATGCTGCCCGGCAGGATATCGAAATATTCGTCAAAATGACTGGCAAGGTCCCGGTCAATATTTTTGATACCCAGATCGCGGCCAGCGTCTGCGGCTTCGGCGACAGCGTCTCATATGACAATCTGGTACGTTCGATCACCAATGTGGAGCTCGACAAGTCGTCGCGCTTTACCGACTGGTCGGTGCGTCCCCTCACCGAAAAGCAGTTGCTTTACGCAGTAGCCGACGTAACCCATCTGCGCGACATCTATCGCGAGTTACGTAAGCAGGTCGACGCCACCAAGCGCTGGGATTGGGTCGAGGACGAACTGGGCGTGCTGCGTAGCATCGATACCTATGTGGTGCAGCCCGAGCAGGCGTGGGAACGCCTCAAGATGAAGATCAACCGCCCGCGCGACCTAGCAGCGCTCAAGAAGTTGGCCGCCTGGCGCGAGAAGCGCGCCCAGGACGGTGACCAGCCACGCAGCCGCGTGCTCAAGGACGACGTGCTGTTCGAACTGGCGCAGCAACGTCCGCTGACCGCTGATGCCTTCGAAAAACTTCGCGCCGTGCCGCGTGGCTTCGGACGCAGTTCTGCTGCTGCCGAAATCATGGTGCTGCTGCGGGATGTCGAAGCACTGGGCAAGACCGACCTCCCAATTATGCCGGAGCGCTATCGCGGTCCGTCGCCAAAGGGCGCGGTGGGTGACCTGATCCGCGTACTGCTCAAGTCGGTTGCCGAGCAGCATGGGGTCGCCGCACGCATTCTCGCCACCTCCGACGAAATCGACGCCTTGGTGCTCGACGATGACGCCGACGTGCCCGCCCTCAAGGGTTGGCGCCGCAAGCTGTTCGGGGACAAGGCGCTCGACATCAAGCACGGCCGTATCGGCCTCGTCGCCACCCGCAAGGGCGTGGTCGAAGTCGCCATCAAGGATACCACACCGGCGGAGTAATCCGCCGGTAAGCCTACTCCACCCGCACCGCCGAGTTTTTGAACCCTGCCACACTGGCAAACTGGTCGAGCCGGCCCCGCAGGTGTTCCCCACCGAGGAAAGTCAGGTCGCTGGGCAGGACCAGCGACAGCACATCGTCCTGCACGTCGAAGCGAATGCGCGGCAGGATCCCCGGCATTGCTGCCGTCATCGGATAAGCAACCCGGAACAACGCACCAATCAGCTTGGCGCGTGCCGTCAATTCGGGGGAGCCCAAGCCCGACAACGGTGCAGCCGTTTTGCTCTTGAGCCCGTCATACCGCATGGCAATGACCTGCGCGAGGAAGGCCCGTCCAGGGTGATCCACCCCGCTTAGCGAACCATAGGCGACGGCATCGACGCTTTGCGGACCCCGATAATCTGGGTGGGCGCGCCAGCCGATGTCGGAAAGCAGGCACGCCACCGTGCGCAACCGGCTTTCTTCCGCGGTCTCGGCGGTGCCTGATACGCTCAGGAATTGCCCGGTAAATTCGATCAGGTCATTGGCATGGGCCGGTGAACGCGAGCGCAGAACCGAAAGTTCTTCTGCTCCCTGGATCAGCGGATCGATAGCCTGTTCGCGGCTGTCGAGCAGGCCATATAGATAGCCCTCGCGCACGCCCAATGCCGAAAACACCGCATTGGAGAACTGGCCGGCCTTGAGCACTTCCATCAGCACCGCGGCGCCGAACGGCACCAGTTCGCGGCGCGATGAACTTACATTCTCCGAGCCCGGATAACCCTTAAGGACGTTTGCCGCGACGATCTCGCTGCAGAAGGCGATCATCTCATCGGCCGGCACCACATAATGCTGCACCATGCGAAGCGGATAGCCTTTGACGACTTGGTGCATCTTGGCCAACGAACGCCAGGTACCACCGATGGCCGCAAAGGAACGCCCATTTTCGTTTTTCCCTAGGCTCCACTTCGTAAGCTGCTGGGCGACAATGGATGCGGCCTTGATGGGTGAACCGTTGCTGTCATCCTGCAGACGGATAACGCCAAGTTCGAACGAGATGCCATCGGTGTCGCTGCCACTGCTAATGCTGGATAGCTCGAGGCTGCCGCCGCCGAGGTCGCCCACCACACCAGAAAATCCGGGGATACCCGCAACGGCGCCGAGGGCCGCAAAATGGGCTTCTTGCTCGCCGCTGAGCACATTGACCTTGGTTTCCATCAACGCCTCGACGGCATCGACAAATTCCTGGCGGTTGGCTGCGTCGCGCACCGCAGATGTCGCCAGCACATGCACCTTGCCGACCCGCATCATGCGCGCCACCAGCGCAAAGCGCTTAATGGCGTCCAGCGCCTGGGCCACATTGGCGTCAGCGAGGCGGCCCGTCTGACCAACGCCGCGCCCTAGGGCGCAGGACGATTTTTCGTTATACAGCGGTGTCAGCGCCCGGGCGTGGCGTTCATAGACCACGAGACGGACTGAGTTGGACCCGATGTCGAGCACGGCGACAGGTCTAGCGCCTTTGATGCGGCCCTGCGCAGTCGGATCGGCATCGACGCCCCAGAATTGATTCAAGCCAGACCCTCGTCGTCAACACCCCCAGCGCTGCCGCGACCGGACAACGAGGGGTTGGTCATGAAATAATTCTGCGCATTGAAGGGCTCATCACCCTCGGCAACGCGCAGACGATGCGAACTGCCGTCGGGCAGCACTTCCCAGCTCTGCTGGTTGTCACGCAGATAGGCAACCAGAATCACGTCGAGGATTTGCTTATGAACGGTCCTGTTGAGGATCGGCACCATCACTTCGACACGACCATCGAGATTGCGACCCATTAGGTCGGCCGATGAAATATACACCTTGGTGCGCGGGTTCGGCATGGCCTCGCCATTGCCAAAACAATAGATTCGGCTGTGCTCAAGGAAGCGCCCAACCACCGATTTGACCCGAATATTTTCCGAAAAACCCGGAATGCCGGGCCGCAGGCAACAAATGCCGCGCACGATCAGATCGATCTTCACGCCTGCCTGGCTGGCATCGTAAAGCGCGTCGATAATCAGGGGATCGACCAGCGAGTTCATCTTGAGCAGGATGCTGGCCGCTTGACCGTTACGGGCGAATTCCATCTCGGCCGTAATGTCGTCAAGCAGTGTCTGGCGCAGATTAACCGGCGACACCGCAATTGTTTCGAGTTCCGTCGGCCGCGCATAGCCCGTAATGAAATTAAACACGCGCGCCACGTCACGAGTGATCGCCGGATCGATGGTGAAATAGCTCAGATCGGTGTAAATCTTGGCGGTGATCGGGTGATAATTGCCCGTGCCGATGTGGCAATAGCTCACCAGTTTGCCCTTTTCCCGCCGAACCACCTGGCTGAGCTTGGCGTGGGTTTTGAGCTCGATAAAGCCAAACACCACTTGCGCCCCTGCCCGCTCCAGATCGCGCGCCCAGCGAATATTGGCCTCTTCATCGAAGCGCGCCTTGAGCTCGACAAGGCATGTTACCGACTTGCCGGCTTCGGCGGCCAACACCAGAGCCTTGATGATCGGGCTATCGGCCGAGGTGCGATAAAGCGTCTGCTTGATGGCGACTACGTCGGGGTCGCGCGCTGCCTGCATCAGGAATTGCGCCACCACGTCGAAGCTTTCGAACGGGTGATGCACCAGGATGTCCTTGGCGCGGATGGCGGCAAAATTGTCGCCATTATAATCGCGGATGCGTTCCGGGAACCGCGCATGATAGGGCACGAATTTCAGGTCAGGACGATCTACGTCACAGACCTTGCGCGCGTCGGCGAGACCGAGGAAGCCTTGCACTTCGAATACGTCTCCTTCCTTGACGCCAAGCTGCTCGCCAATCTGGCGCTTCAACGCACGCGGCATTGAGCTTTCGATTTCGAGCCGGATCACCTGGCCGCGGCGGCGCTGGCGCAAGGCCGATTCGAACTCCACCACCAAATCGGCGGCTTCGTCATCGATTTCGATTTCGCTATCGCGGATGACGCGGAAGGCGCCGGAACCGACCACTTCATGGCCGGGAAACATCTTGTGAAAGAACAGCTTCACCAGCGTGTCGATGGTCACGACCTCGCTGCGGCCCTCTGAAACCAGCCCGCTCGGCAGGTTGATGAAGCGGTCGAGAATGCCGGGAATGCGGACCAGCGCCGTTAGCGAGATATCATTGTCCGGACGTTTCAGCTCGAAAGCCAGCGCTAGACCAAGATTGGGAATGAACGGAAATGGATGCGCCGGATCGACCGCAATTGGCGTCAGGACGGGGAAAATCTCTTCACGGAACAGCTTTTGCAAAAAGCTGATCTGATCGATGGTCAGGTCATCGGCCTCGTGGATCACCACATTTTGCGCAAACAGCTCCTCGCGCAGGCCCTGCCAATGGTCCTGCTGCTCAAGCTGCAGGTGCTGCGCCAGCGTGGCGATTTCTTCCATCTGCTCGGCGGGCGTCAACCCGTCGGCGCTCAGCTTGGTCAGTCCAGCGCGCATCTGGCCCTTGAGACCCGCAAGTCGTACCATGTAAAATTCGTCGAGATTGTTGGCCGAGATGGAGACAAAGCGCAGCCGCTCCAGCAGCGGATGGTTGACGTTGCCCGCCTCCTCCAGCACGCGCATGTTGAACTGCAGCCAGCTGACCTCGCGATTGACGAAGCGCGCCGGGCTTTTGCGCAGAGCCTCGATATCCGTGGCCGAGACGTCGGTTTCGGCAAACTCACCCATCTCATTCATCGTCTTCTGCTTCCCAGTCTTGTTGGTGGCTCGCGTGGCCGCGCGCGATCCGCCTACGGTCCAGCGCGTCCGCGGCGATGCTGCGCGTGATAGCCGTACCCTTGCCGAGTGCCAGTCTATCCATCAGGTCGGCCAGAATTACGACTTCCTCGGTCGACCGCTCCATACGTGCAACCAGATAGGCAATTATTTTCGGATCGACCGCAATCTGGCGATCGCCGAACAGCTTCACGAACATCTGTGACAATTGGA
>JAQGKG010000180.1 GCA_028290245.1 Devosia sp.
TCTTGCGAGCGCCGAGCAGGAACGAATTGATATTGCTCAATACCGAGGGGATCGGCTTGGCGGCAACGAAGCCGAGCTTGCCGGTGGGAGACGACAGACCGGCAGCGACGCCGTCCACATAGTGGCCCTGGTTGAGGTAGCAGAAGTAGGAGCCGGCATTGGCAGGGTCGCCTTCCTTCCACAGCGGCGCCGCGTGGCGGAACTGCACGTCGGGATATTTCTTGGCGAGATCGACCACGAAGGGGCTGTAGTAGCCAAACGACGTCGCGAGGATGAGGTTGGCGCCATCCAGGTTGATCATGGATTCCATGGACTGGCTGACGGCGTCGGTTTCGGGGACGTTTTCCTCCTCGATGACGGTGACGCCTGGAACTTGCTTCAGGATTTCCATGGCTTGGGCATGGGCCTGGTTCCAGCCGAAGTCGTCACGCGGGCCGACATAGACGGCACCCAGCACGATCGGCGATTGGGCCCGGGCCAGACCCATCGGCAGTGCGGCAGCAGCCAGCCCGGCGGCGCCGGCTTTGAGCAGTGAACGACGGGAAAGGTTGAGTCGCGACATGGTGTGCTCCCTACATCCGCCAGACGCGGCGGCTGGCAGGTAACTTGCAAACCGCATGCCAAGCGGTGTTGTTGTGATTAAAGCAGAAGTGCCAGTGGGTTAGTCAAACTGAGTCGCAGTCACACTTCGCTCTCCTGCCTATGTTGCATACAACCAGTTAAACAATGCACAAAACATAGGCATATATCTGGCTATTGCATACAATGGCTCAACGATGTCATCCTTGGCGCAGCGCCACTGTGAGACTATCCATGCTGCCCACCATGCTCGACCTGCCTGCATTGATCGAATTTTACAGAGGCGGCGGAACGCCGTTGGACATGGTGGAGACGGTTATCGCCCGCCGTAATGCCTGGCCGGACAAGGCGGTGTTCATCACCCCCACGAGTGATGATGAACTGCGGGCAGCGGCGCGTCGCCTGATGGACAGCCATCCCCAGCCAGACAGCCTGCCGCTGTGGGGCGTGCCTTTTGCAGTGAAGGACAACATCGATGTGGAGGGCTTTCCCACCACCGCCGGGTGCCCGGCTTTCGCATATTCGCCGGTGCAGGACGCCACGGTAATCGCGCGCCTCAGAGCGGCCGGTGCCATCGTCATCGGCAAGACCAACCTTGATCAGTTCGCCACGGGGCTGAACGGTACGCGGTCGCCTTATGGCGCGCCTCGCTCGGTTTTTGATGACCGCTACATATCGGGCGGCTCCAGTTCAGGATCGGCGATCGCGGTGGCCGCGGGGCTGTGCAGCTTTTCGCTTGGTACCGACACCGCCGGTTCTGGCCGGGTGCCGGCTGCGCTGAACAATCTGGTGGGCGTCAAGCCGACGCTGGGCCTGCTATCGACCAGCGGGGTGGTGCCGGCCTGCCGCACGCTCGACTGCGTCAGCATCTTTGCCGGTAGCGTTGGCGACGCGACTGCGGTGCGGCAGGTGGCCGAGGGGTTCGACGCTGCAGATGCATTTTCGCGACGGTCTATACCGGTGTCATTGCCGGCACGGCTGAGGATTGGCGTGCTGGCTGGGAGCGAGCGGGAATTCTTTGGCAACGCGGACGTAGAGCGCCTGTATGACGCGGCGATCGCTGCGGCAGAGGGTGACGGGGCCACCATTGTAGCGATCGACTATTCGCCGTTCCGGGCTGCTGCGGAGCTGCTTTATGGCGGGCCCTGGGTGGCGGAACGGCTCGCTGCAATCGCGGGCTTTTTCGAAGAGAACCATGCTGACATGGATGCCACCGTGCGGGGGATCATCGGCAGCGCCCGGGGCCAGACGGCGGTAGCGGCTTTCGAGGGGCGCTATCGTTTGGCGGCGCTGCGGCGTGAGACGGAGGCGACTTGGCAGCAGGTTGACGTGCTGCTGCTGCCGACGACGCCGACCACCTACACGGTTGCCGAGATGCAGGCTGAGCCGGTTATGCGTAACAGCCACCTCGGGCGTCATACGAATTTCGTGAACCTGTTCGACCTTGCGGCAATCGCCATTCCGGCTGGATTTGACGAGGCGGACAAGCTGCCGGCGGGCGTCACACTTGTCGGACCCGCATTCAGCGACGATGCCATCGCCAGTTACGCGGCCCGGCTCCACGCGATGATCGGTCGGGGCGCTGGTCGGGACAAGGACATGGCCATTAATGCCGTAGCGCCTGTTCCTGCAAAAAGCGGCTGGGTTTCGGTGGCGGTTGTGGGCGCGCATCTTAGCGGCATGCCGCTTAACGGCGAACTGGTTGGTCTGGGTGGCCGATTGGTGAAAAGCTGTCGGACGGCCGGTGATTATCGGCTCTTTGCATTGCCCAACACTACGCCGTCCAAACCGGGGCTAGTCCGCACGCCCGGCTATGAGGGGACCGGCATTGAGGTCGAGGTTTGGGAGTTGCCCGTGGCCAGCTTTGGGACTTTCGTGTCGAAGATACCCGCACCCTTGGGGATCGGCAAAGTCATGCTCGACGACGGGAGCAGCGTGAGTTGCTTTCTATGCGAGCAGCATGCCGTCAATGACGCCGAGGACGTTACCCGTTTCGGCGGCTGGCGGGCTTATCTCAGCGCGTGATTGAACAGGCGCGTTACCGTTCGCCGCGGCGGTAGGGCTGCATCAGGGCCTGTGGGACGCGGGCGCGGCGGGCCATGACGATCAGGGCGATGATCGACAGGACGTAGGGCACCATCAGGAACAGTTGGTAGGGCACGGCTTTGCCCAGGGCTGCCTGGAGGCGCAATTGATAGGCGTCGAACAGGGCAAACAGCAGGGCGCCGAGCAGCGCGCGGCCTGGGCGCCAGGACGCGAACACCACCAGCGCGATGCAGACCCAGCCGCGCCCCTGCACCATGGTCGGGAAGAAACTGTTGAAGGCCGACAGGGTAAGGAACGCGCCGCCGACGGCCATGAGGGCACTGCCGACCATCACGGCGCCGATCCGCACCGCGATTGGATTGACGCCCTGGGCTTCGGCGCCATGGGGGTTTTCGCCCGTCATGCGTACGGCGAGCCCAAGCGGGGTGCGGAACAGCACATAGGCGAGGATCGCGGCCAGCAGGATGGCCAGATAAGTCGGGGCGGTCTGGTTGAACAGCGCATCGCCAAGGAATGGGAGCGTGCTGAGGTATGGAATGACCAGCGGCTGGAACGGCTCGATGGTTGGTGGCGAGGAGGCCAGCGGCACGGCGAGGCGGAAAATGTAGTAGCTTAGACTTGATGCAAACAGCGTGATGCCGAGGCCGGTGACGTGCTGCGACAGCCCCAACGTCACGGTCATTCCGGCATGCAGCAGGCCGAACAATGCGCCGAACGCGGCTGCTGCGAGCAGGCCGACCCAGAGGTCGCCGCCGTTGAAAACGGTGAGCCAGCCGATCATGGCGCCAAAGGTCATGATGCCTTCGATGCCAAGGTTCAAGACTCCCGCACGCTCGCAGATCAGCGCGCCCAACGTCCCGAAAATCAGCGGCGTGGCGATGCGCAGCACCGCGCCCCAAATGCCGGCCGAGGTGAATATCTCCAGCAATTCCATCAGCGTCGGATCCGGTATTGGGTGAAGAAGATCGAGACCAGCATGGTCAGCAGTGACAGCGAAACCGTCACGTCGGCAATGTAGCTGGGGATGCCCAGCGCGCGGCCCATGCTGTCAGCGCCGACGAACATGGTTGCAGTGAACAGGGCCGCGGCGATGACGCCGATCGGGTGCAGATTGGCGAGCATGGCGACGATGATGCCCGAATAGCCGTAGCCCGGCGACAGGTCGGTGGTGACGTAGCCCTTGACGCCCATAACTTCGATGGCGCCGGCGAGACCCGCCAGGCCACCTGACAGGCAGGCGACCTTGATGAGGGTTTTAGCCAGCGGCACCCCGGAAAACACTGCGGCGGTGGGGCTGAGACCGGCGGCGCGGGACTGCATGCCGAACACCGTGCGCGATTGCAGGAAATACACCAGCACCGCTATGACCATGGCGATGACCAGCCCGATATGCAGACGGGTGCGGTCGATCAGCTTGGGCAGCATGGCGTCGGGGCCGACCGGGATCGACTGGGGCCAGCCAAAGGCCAGCGGGTCTTTGAGCGGGCCTTCGATCATCATCGAGACAAACAGCACGACGACGAAATTGAGCAGCAGACTGGTGACGACTTCATCGACGCCGAAGCGCAGGCGCAACCCGAGCGGCACCAGCAGCATGATCATGCCGGCGATGGCGCCAACCATCAGCGCGGCCGGAATTAGCAGATAGGGCGGCCAGCCGGAGAATACCGTCGCCGCGACAGCAGCCACCGCGATGGCGCTGAGATAGAACTGGCCTTCGGCGCCGATATTCCAGACGCGCGCCCGGAAGGCGACGGCAGCGGCGAGCCCGGTGAGCATCAGCGGGGTGGCGCGAGTGAGGGTTTCGGTGAAGCCCAGCCGCGTGCCGAATGCACCGGTGAGGATCAGACGGTATGCTTCGAGGACTGGGGCGCCAGCGATGGCGATCAGCACACCGGCAATGACGAGGGCGGTGACAATGGCGATGATGGGTGCGAGGAGCACCAAGAGCAGCGGACGATGGGCGCGGCGTTCAAGACGCATGGGCGAGTTTCCCGTCTTGCGGCCAGTCGCCGGCCATCATCAACCCCAGCATGCGGGCATCGGCCTGTTCGGCGGGTATTGGCGGCGACAAGCGGCCCTTGACGATGGCCTGGATACGGTCGGCGAGGCTGATCACCTCGTCAAGGTCTTCGGAAATCAGCAGCACGCCTGTTCCGGCGCGGCGCGCGTCGAGAATGCGGGTGTGGACCGCGGCGATGGCGCCTTCGTCGAGCCCGCGGGTGGGTTGGGCAGCGATCAGGATGCGCGGGCGTTTTTGTAGGTTCCGGCCCAGGATCAGCTTTTGCATATTGCCGCCCGAGAGGAGCCGAGTTCGGCTATCGGGCGTGCCACCGCGCACGTCGAAACCGCCGATGATCTCGTTGGCGAACTGGCGGGCGGCGCGGCGGTCGACGAGACCATTGCGCGAGAATTCCCAGATGCGTTCGAGCACGGCGTTTTCCCAGATCGCCATTTCGCCGATCGCGCCTTCCGAATTGCGATCCTCGGGCACGCGGCCGACGCCGGCTTCGATCATGCCGCGGACGCTGGATTGGGTGACCGGCTGGTCAAACAGGCGCAACTCGCCGCCGGTGTGCTGAGCCAAGCCCGACACCAGATGGCCAAGGTCGGTTTGACCATTGCCGGACACGCCTATGATGCCAAGTGTTTCGCCGGAACGGACGGTAAAATTGATGCCGGAGAGGCGGTGGCCGACGTCGAGGTTGATGGCTTGGAACAGCACATCGCCTGGCACCGCTGCTTCGCGGACTGGCCGAGCGACGCGGCGGCCCACCATCAGTTCGGCGAGTTCGGCCTTGCTGGTTTCTGCTGCGAGACGCTCGGCCACGACCTTGCCGCCGCGCAGTACCACAACGCGATCGGCCGCGGCCATGACTTCGTTGAGTTTGTGCGAGATGAAAATCAGCGACAACCCGCTTTGGGCCATGACGCGGAGTGTCGCAAACAGCGTTTCGGCTTCGAGATTGGTGAGCACGGCCGTCGGCTCGTCGAGGATCAAAATCTTGGCGTCATTGTAGAGCGCCTTGAGGATTTCGACGCGTTGCTGCTCGCCCACCGACAGATCGCCGACGCGGGCATCGGGATTGACCTTGAGCCCGAAGCGTTCGGCGATCGATAGCAGTTTCAGGCGCGCTGTGCCGGTCGAGGATTTGAGGCGCCAGAGGCTTTCGGTGCCGGTCATGACATTGTCGAGCACGGTGAGGTTGGCCGCGAGCGAGAAGTGCTGGTGCACCATGCCGACGCCGGCCCGGATTGCGGCGCGGGGCTTGCCCGGCGGCAATTGAACGCCAGCCACTTCGACTGTGCCGGCGTCAGGCGTGTAGTGGCCGAACAGGATGCTCATCAGCGTGGTTTTGCCGGCGCCGTTTTCACCGAGCAGCGCCAGCACTTCGCCGGGCGCGAGATCGATGGAAATGGCGTCGTTGGCGAGCGTCGTGCCGAACCGCTTGGTGATGCCGGTGAGGCGCAAGACGGGATGAGTGGTCATGGCAGGCCCGCGACGGGAAAACGGTGGGTCCAGCGTTGCTCGGATTCCAAACGTGCAGCAAGCGCCAAAAGGCGCATGTCGCTGCCCATTGGAGCCAGCAATTGCAGCGGCAGGGGCAGGCCGGTAGCGTCGGCGCCGAAGGGCAAGGTGATCGCGGGGCACCCTGCAATATTGGCCAGCGCGGCCAAGGGAGCCATCGCGGTCATGCGCTCGAAATGGGTGGTGGTGTCGCCATGATCGTTGGGGAAATGGCCAAGCAGCGGCGGAGGACCGGCCAGCATTGGCGCCAGCACCACGTCGACGCGGTCGAACATCTGCCAGAGCGCGTGGCTGACGAGGACGCCTTGATTGAGCCGTTCCCATACGGCCATGGCACTCATTGCTTGCCCATTGGCGATGACTGCCTGGGTCAGCGGTTCGGCAGCGGATGCGTCGAGTGCAAAGGTGTCGAACAGCGTGGCGAGGTTGACGGAGACTATGGTTTCGAAGACCTGCGCCGACGTCTCCGCCATGGTATCGAACTCGGACCATGCCAACGGGATTATCCGATGCCCGTCTTGTTCAAGGGACCGGCCGGCTGCCTCGATGGCTTCCTGTCGGCCCGGATCGACTGGGTAGCGTTCGCCGAAGTCCACAACCATGCCGATGCGTAGCGGGCCCGTGTCGGCTTCTAGCATAGCCGGGTTGGGGAAGGGACCACGCGCGGCGCCCGAGAACGACGCGAAGGCTTGTGCCATGTCGCGGACGGAACGGCAGACTGCGAGTTCGGTGGCGACGCCGCCGAGGTAATTGCCGAAGCCCGGGCCGGCCGGCATGGCGCCGCGCGATGGCTTGAGGCCGACGAGGCCGCAACAGGCCGCCGGAACGCGGATCGAGCCGCCTGCATCGGTGGCGTGGGCTATGGCAACGATGCCGGAGGCGACTGCCGCTGCGGCACCGCCTGATGAGCCGCCGGCAGTGCGGGTCGGATCGAGTGGATTGCGACAGACCGGGCCGACCGCTGGCTCGCTGCTCAGTGCCAGCCCGAATTCGGGGGCGGTGGTGCTGCCGAACAGGCAGAGGCCGCTGGCGCGGAAACGCTGGGCGAGATCGGAGTCGGCGTTGGGGTCATCGGCAAGCGTGCTTGAACCGGCTCGCATGGGAATGCCGGCGAACGGTCCGCCCAGATCCTTGGCCAACGTGGGTACGCCGAGGAACGGTCGGCCTGGATCAGGCGCGCCGTTGCAGGCAGCGGCTGCCGCCAATCCGAGCTCGGTATCGAGGAATACAGTAGCGCCGAACGGATCGGCTTTGGCCGCTGCGATCGATGCGGTCATCGCGGCGGTGGCGCTGGTCCTGCCAGCGGCAATGGCGCTCGCAAGCGCCATCGCATCATCATGTTGGGTCGGTGTCGTCAGCATGGATGGGAAACGATCAGGCGGGTTCTTCCATATTGATCGGCACTTCGAATTCGCCGGCCTTGATGGCGGTGCGCTTGGCTTCCATAGCCGCAACGGCCTCGGCTGGCGCTGCGTCCGGCACGTAGACGATGTCGTTGCCGCCGTCCTTCATCAGGCTGGTCGGCGTGTAGTTCTTGCCAACGGGAGTTCCGGCCGCGACGTCGACAAGCGCTGCGTCGAGCAGGGGACGGAAGTACCACATGGCATTGGCAAAGACGGTGTGGGGATAGCGTGGCGTGTAGTCGATCAGCGAGCCGACCGACTTGATGCCGCGTTCCTTGGCCGCGTCGGCGGTGCCGATGCGTTCGCCAAACAGGATATCAGCGCCCGCGTCGATCTGGGCGAGGCCAGCTTCACGGGCCTTAGGGGGATCAAAGAACGTGCCGATGAAGGCGACGAGGGTCTTTACCTCGGGGTTCACTTCCTTGGCGCCCAGGTCAAAGGCGTTGATCAGCATATTAACTTCGGGGATCGGAATGGCGCCGACCGAGCCGACGACGTTGGACTTGGTCATAGCGCCGGCCAGCATGCCGCTGAGGTAGGCCGCTTCGTGGTTCCAGGTGCCGAAAGTGCCGAAATTATCGCCGGAGGGCTCGCCGCTCGAACCCATCAGGAAGGCTGTGTCGGGATAGTCGGCGGCAACCTGGCGGGCTTCTGCCTCGACGGCATAGGACTCGCCGACGATCAACTGGTGGCCCTGCTCGGCATATTCACGCATGGCGCGGGCGTAGTCGGTGCCGGAAACGCCCTCGGAGAATACGTATTCGATCAGGCCTTCCTTGGCCGCATCGAGCATGGCTTCGTGCAGGCGCGAATTCCAGGCGTTCTCGACTGGCGACGCATGAACGCCCGCAACCTTGATGACTGTCTGTGCGCGCGCTGACGGCACCAGCGCCGTAGCGCCTAGCGCCAGACCAGTGGCGAGCACCGTGCGGCGCGACATCTTGAAACCGTTTGCCATTTCCCTGTCCCGTTTTTGACCAATTGGTAGAATACTCTGACCGCTTGCCCAAAATTATGTCAAGCGCACGTCGTGCCTATTTTGCCGTCAGTCGGCAGTTCGTGGGGCGTAGGCCGCTGCATCGACCTGTGCCGGGCGACCTGCCAGATTTAGGGCGGTAAGGCGGGTCGGGGTCTCGGCGATAACCTTGCCGCGGCGGATCACGGTCAGGCGGTTTGCCTTGAGCCGCAGGGCTTCGACAGCGTCGCGTGCCTGCAGGATAACGAGGTCAGCGTGGCAGCCAGTTTCGAGGCCGTAGCCGTCCAAGCCCATGGCGCTGGCGTTGCCGTAAGTCAGGATTTCGAAGACTTTTTGCTTGTCGGCAATAGAGGCCATCTGGGCGACGTGGATTGCCATGTGGCCGACTTCGAGCATGTCGCCCGAGCCCATCGAGTACCAGGGGTCCATCACGCAATCATGGCCGAAGCCAACGTTGATGCCGGCGGCTAGAAGCTCGGGCACTCGGGTCATGCCGCGGCGCTTGGGATAGCTGTCGTGGCGGCCCTGCAGCATGATGTTGATCAGCGGATTGGCTACGGCATGCAGCCTAGCTTCGGCCATCATGGGGATCAGCTTGGACACATAGTAGTTGTCCATGGAGTGCATCGAGGTGAGATGCGAGCCCACGACACGCCCCTCCAGACCAAAGCGGATGGTCTGGGCCGCCAGCGTTTCGACATGGCGCGACAGCGGGTCGTCGGTTTCGTCGCAATGCATATCCACCGGCAGGCCGCGATCGGCGGCAATGCGACACAGCGCTTCGACCGAGGCCGTGCCATCGGCCATGGTGCGCTCGAAATGGGGAATGCCGCCGACGACGTCGAGGCCCATGTCGAGGGCGCGTGCAAGCGAATCCACCCCTTCAGGCGCGCGATAATAGCCATCCTGCGGAAACGCCACGAGCTGCAGGGTAAGATAGGGCGCCACGATGTCGCGCACTTCGAGCAGGGCTTCGGCGGTTACCAGACGCGGATCGCTGGTGTCGATGTGGCTGCGGATTGCCAGTAGGCCTTGGGACACGGCCAGATCGCAATAGCGCAATGCGCGTTCGATCAGCGCGTCCTTGGTCAGCGTGGGTCGGAGTTCGCCCCAGAGCGC
>JAQGKG010000195.1 GCA_028290245.1 Devosia sp.
AGCTTGATAACTTGATAGCCGTCATCGACAAGCAGATCGCCGAGGTGGACGCCTTCCGCGCCGCCGTGGACTTGTTGCCGTTTGAGCGGCTCAAGAGCCTGTCGTTCGATGCCGCTTCCGGCCTCATGGCTGCAGCCGGTGGCCTGGACAAGCTGGGTGCGAACCTCTCGACCTACTTCGACAAGTTCTATTCCGAAGCCGAAAAGCGCCAGGTGTCGATCAGCGCGATCAACCGCGCCACGGCCGGAACGGGCCT
Organism: Devosia sp.; assembly: GCA_028290245.1. GTDB lineage: Bacteria > Pseudomonadota > Alphaproteobacteria > Rhizobiales > Devosiaceae > Devosia. The sequence continues at coordinate 257 of JAQGKG010000195.1, forward strand.
GGACGCCGGGACGGCCAGCCGCGAGCAATTCCGCCGCTTGGTGGAAGCGCAGGACGTGACGACCGAGGCGGGCCAGCGCAACTACGCCGCGCTCTTGAGCGTGGCCGGTGCCTTTGCCTCGCTGACCGACGAGGCAGGACGGGCCAAGGATGCCGCCAAGGCGATCGAGGATGCGCAAAAAGACCTGATCGACGCCTACAAGCGCCAGGCCGATGCACTGCAAAGCACGGTGGACAAGTTCCGCGACTTTTCCAAGGAAATCCGCGCCTTCCGCGAGAGCTTGCTGCTGGGCAGCTTGTCCACGCTGACGCCGGGACAGCGCTACGCCGAGGCGGGCGCGCAGTTCGACAAGCTGCTGCAGATGACGCGCACGGGCTCGACGGCCGAGCGCGAAGAGGCCAGCGGAAAGCTGCAGGAAGCGGCCAATTCGCTGCTGGAGGCCTCCCGGGTCTACAACGCCAGCGGGGCTGCGTACACGATGGACTTTGATCGCGTGCGTGAAGCCCTGAACGAGGCATCGATCAACGCCGCGGCGACCGCCGATGTGGCGCAGCTGCAGCTGGATGCGACGCGCTCGCAGCTGACCGCGCTGGGCGAAATCGACAAGAGTGTGATGTCCGTCGAGCAAGCGATCCGCGCCCGCGATGATGCGCAGCGCCTGGGTGGGCAGATGCCTGCCTTTGCCAGCGGCGGCGAACACAAGGGCGGCTGGGCGATGGTGGGCGAGCGCGGGCCGGAGCGGGTGTACATGCCGCCAGCGCGCATCTTCACCGCGTCTGACACGGCCAGTATGGGCGCGTCCAACGACAACGCAATGGCGATGGAGTTGCGCAGCCTGCGCGAGGAAGTGCGGATGCTGCGCGAGCAGCAAAGCCAGGAAACCAGCGACGTGATCCGGTCGAACTACGACGCCAATGCCCGCAACGCGCAAGCGCTGTCCGCGCTGGAGTCGCGCAACGCGTGGTCGAAGGCCACGAAGGCGGTACTGGCATGACCGACGCGCAATACCTGGCCTGGCTGAAAAGCTCGGGCGCGATCCGCTGCATTCTGGTCGAAGCCCTGGTCAGCGTGAATGGCGTGGAAACCACGCGCTACCTGTCCAGCGCCAACTTCGTTTCGCGCCCGACCGACACGCCGCCGCACCAAGCCTACCTGTCCATCGTGGCCGGTGGCGTGACCATCAGCGAGCGCATGAGCATCGATGGCAGCGCCTCGCTGACCTGGGGCGATATCGAGTTGGGCAACGAAGACGGAAGCCGCGACAACTGGCTGAACGACGTGTGGAAAAACCGCCCGATCGCCATCTATTCGGGCGATGCGCGCTGGCCCCGGTCGGACTTCCGGCTGATCTTCCTGGGCACGATCGCGGATTTTCAGTCCCGCGAGCGCGGTGTGCTGAACATCAGCCTGGGCGACAAGCTGCAGCGCCTGAACACGCCCATGACGGAAAACCGCCTGGGCGGCTTAACGGAGAACAAAGACCGGCTGCGTCCGCTGTGTTTTGGCGAATGCCACAACATCGAGCCGCTCTTGCTCAACCCGGCCACGCTGACCTACCAGGTCCATGACGGCCCGATCGAGAGGATCATCGAAGTGCGCGACAACGGCGTGCCGGTGAACTTCACCGCCGACCTGAACGCGGGCACCTTCAAGCTGGCCACCCAGCCCGCCGGGCTGATCACCGTAAGCGTGCAGGGCGACAAGACGGGCGGCGTTTGGCGCTACACGGTGTCGTCGCTGATCACGCACATCGTGACGACTTACGGCAAGCCGGTGGACCGCTTTTCCGCTGCCGACCTGGACATGGGCAGCTTCACGCCGTTTGAGTCTGCGCACCAGCAGCCGATCGGCCTGTACCTGCCAGAGCGCACCAACATCCTGCAGGCCTGCTCGGACCTGGCGTCCAGCCTGGGCGCGCAGATTCTCATGAGTCCGGAAGGCAGGCTGCGGATCGTCAAGATTCAGCTGCCCGCGCTGGGCACGCCCACGCCCGTGGGCATGAGCGAAATGGTCGAGCGCACGCTGCAGGTGGCCGACCGCCCGGCCGTGGCGGCCAGCGTGAAGATCGGCTACTGCAAAAACTGGACGGTCCAGACGAATTTGCAAAGCGGCATTCCCGAGCAGCATAAGAACCTGTTCGCCCTGGAATGGCTCACGACCACAGCGACCAATCAGACGACTGCCGCGAAATACCGCCTGGCGATCGAGCCGGTGCAAAAAGACACGCTGCTGCTGCGCGAGGCCGAGGCCATCGCCGAAGCGGCCCGAGAACTGGCGCTGTGGCAGACGCAGCGCACGGTCTACACGTACAGCGCCACGCCCGCCTTGATGCTGGAGCCGCTGGGCGGCGCGCAGATTTTGAGTAACCCAAGGTTTGGCCTGGGTGTGGGCGTGCCCGGCCAGATCGTGAGCATTTCACGCGACTGGCTGGCCTGCCGAACGAAGTTTGAGGTGCTGACGTGAGCGCGATCTTCAACCCACGCGACCTCTTGATGCAGGCCACGCCGACGCGACTGCTGCCCATCACGCTGCCGACGAACCTGGTGATCCCGGGCCTGGACCAGTTGCAGCCGAACCTGGATATGCCGCCCACGCCCACGGGGTTTTCCGCCGTCGGCTCGCTGACGTTCATCAACATGCAGCACGCCGCGCCCACGTTCACGCAGGGCCACGGCTACATGCGAACGAACATTTACGGCAAGATTTGGACGGGCGGGGCGCGCCCGACGTTTGCCGACGCGGTGAAGATCACCTCGTTCACCGGCCAGGTAGCCGCGCACCCGACGACGCCGGCCACGACGTGGCACCTGTGGGCGACCTGGGTCAGCCGCGACGGGATCGAGTCGCTGCCAGCGGGCGGTACGAACGGCATCGTGGCTGCGACGGGCGAGGATGTGGAGCGCCTGGTCGCGGCGATGACTGGGCCGGGCAAGCCGTTCACTGTCGTCAATGAGCCGACCACGCTGGCTGACGGCACTGTCGTTCCCGCTGGCACTTACACGTCCAACGCCTACATGGGCCGGTTCGTTGCCGGGCGCGGCCAGATCGGCCTGCTGGCCGTGGACGATGCCCGCATCGCCAGCGCCAGCGCGGCCAAGCTGATCACCGGCTCCGTCCAGGTGGGCGTGCATATCGGATCGTCCAACTACATCCCTGGCTTGCAGGGTTGGGCGATCAATGGCAGCGGCGCAGCCGAACTGTCCAACATCATCGTGCGCGGCCACATCGAGGCCAACTCAGGAAAGATCGGTGGAAACAACATCACGGCGGGCGGCATTTATTCGCCCAACTATCAAACCGGCGTGAGTGGCTGGGGGCTGGACTACCTGGGCAACGCGGCCTTCAACTCGATCACCCTGCGCGGCGCGATCATGGGCGGCGCTTTTCAGGGCTACGCCTGGCCCGCCAACGGCGGCACCGGCTTTTACCTGGGTCCGCCCGGCCTGCTGCTGGGAAACCCGGGCATTGGCCGATTCGTGCAGATCACCGAGGCGGGCAACTTCTACGCGCCCGGCATGAGCATTGAGAACGGGTTGCTGACGATCAGTCAACTGAACGTCATCAAAACCGCCAACGTCGCCGGGAACGCGATCACGGTTTCCGTCTCTGGCGCGGGCTCCAACCTCGTCCAGGCTGTCATGTGGGTTCCGCCCAACGAAACCATGCGGATTGCCATTGACGGCACCTGCAAGGAGGCCACCGGGATTGAGTTGATCGTGGACGGCGTGACGGTGGCCTCGATCGATGCGGGCACTGGAGCGACCTACACGGACGTGAGTGACGCAGGAACCTGGACGTATTTCCCTTTGCCTGCTTTCACGATGGGGATTCGGGATGTTTTCGGCGGGGCCAACGGCCGCGGCGTGGTGGTGGGCGCTGTGGCGCCGCCCTATTACGCCCCGGAGCCAGGCGCGGCCTCGCAAATTGTGTTCAAGGCGCTGGGGACCATGCGATGAAATTCACGATTTACAGCGCCCTTGACGGGCGCGTTTTTTTTGGTGGCGACTGCGAAGACCCTGGTGTCCTGGCGCTGGTCGGCCAACTCCTCCTGGAGGGCGAGCAGCACGCAGACGGCTGGATCGAGAACGGCCAGCACCACCACATTCCAGAACGGCCAAGCCGAGCGCATGTTTGGGATTGGGCCACGAAAACCTGGATCGATCCGCGCACCTTGCAAGACCTGAAGGACGCCAAGTGGGAGGAGGTCAAGCGCTGGCGCGCCCAGGCCCGCATCGCGCCATTGATGCAGACCCGGTTCGGCATCTTTGACGCCGACGACGAGGCAGTGGGGAACATCAAGGACACCGTGGCCGGGCTGACCGCCGCTGCCGCGATAGGCGCCGAGCCCGAAACCATCCGCTGGACGATGGCCGACGAGAACCCGGAGCAGTACGTGACGCTCACGCCCAACGAACTGCGCGAGGTCGGTGTGCTGCTCATGAGCCGTGGCTACGCCGCGCATGACCGCAGCCGCGCCTTGTTCGACCAGATCGCGTCAGTCACTTCGGCGCAGCAACTCGACTCGATTACCTGGGATTAACACATGGCGAACTTGCGCATCATTTACGACAACGCGGCCGACCGCGCCGCCATTTCCGCCAGCAGCACCGCTGGCGCGCTGATTCCGGAAAACATGCAGAACGATCTGAAGGGCCAGATTCACCGCTCCGAAGGAACCAGCGTCGTCTACACGCTGCAGTGGTCGCCAGGCGATGGCGTCAGCGCCGTGGTGCTGCCCGTGTGCAACCTGTCGGCAACGGCCACGATCCGCGTCATCTTGTTCGCCGACGAAGCGAGAAACGTCGTGCTGGCCGACTCCGGCGTGCTGTTCGCCTGTCCCGGCCTGGACCTGGGCGATTGGGAGTGGTCTGTACCGATCAACGCCAATTCGTTCATCTATGGCGGCTACTCCAAAACGGCTGTCTATTTTGAAGAAATTCACTTTGCTGCCGCCTGCGAAATTCATCTGGAAGACGCAGAGAACCCCGCAGGCTACATCGACTGCTCACGCGTCCTGGCGGGCGTGTGGTGGTCGCCGCAATACAACGCGGGCTACGGCGTGCGCCTCAATCCTGCGGTGGACCAGAGCGTGCAGTTCCGCAATGACGCAGGCGACCTCCTGGCCGACAGGGGCTCGCAACACGAAACGCTGTCCGTCCCGCTGCCCTACATGGTCGAGTCCGACCGTGCCCGGCTTGCGCAGATTTTCCGCTACGTCGGGACGGCCCAAAACTTCTTTTTGAGTCTCTATCCCGGCAACGGAATGAGCCCTAAAGAACAGGACCACATGGTGTACGGCAAGCGCACCAATGACGGACTGAGTCTCGATTCTTTCAACAAGCACTCTTCAAAAATAGAAATGGAAGGCTGGTAAATCATGGCACGATTTCGCAACAACATGCGGGGGCCAGAGGCCGTTGCCGCGCTCAACTCCCTGGACGCGGAAATCCAGGCGCTAAAGGGAGGAGGCACTGGCGGAACGGGCGGCACGGCGCCCGTGCTGGCCGCGCCGACCGGCGTCGTCTCCGGTGGCGCAACGTCCACCTCTGTAACCCTGAACTGGAATGCCGTTGCAGGCTCGTATGGTTACAACGTCTACCGGGGCACCACCAAGATCACTGCAACGCCAGTCGTTGGCCAGACGTACAACGCCACAGGGTTGACGGCCAGCACGCAGTACACCTTCACGATCAAAACGGTCAACAGTGCGGGCGTCGAGGGCGCGGCATCGGCCGCTGTGACGGTCACCACGCCAGCCACGGGCGCCGTGGTTTTGGCCGCCCCCACGGGTGTTACTGCTTCTGGTCTAAGCACCACCAGCGCGACCATTGGCTGGAATGCCGTGGCATCGGCCTCGGGCTACAACGTCTACCGCAACGGCGCCAAGGTCAACAGCGTGGCGGTCACCGGCCTGACTTACAACGACGCCGGTTTGACCGCTTCCACGCAGTACAGCTGGACGATCAAAACGATCAATTCCAGCGGCGTCGAAAGCCCGGCATCGACCGCTGCCGTTGCCACGACTGCCTCCGAATCAGGTTCCACGCAGGGGGCGCCAGCTGCCGTCACCACTTCTGGAGCAACTTCCTCCAGCATGAACATCACATGGAATCCCGTCACCGGCTCTACCGGCTACAACGTGTACCGCAATGGCACCAAGGTCAACGGCCCGGTGGTGTATGGCGAGGGCTTCATCGACCAGGACTTGGCTCCGTCCACGGTTTACAACTGGTCGGTCAGGAGCGTCAACAGCAGCGGCGTTGAAAGCGCCGCATCGTCCGCCGTCCCGGGAGCCACCACTGCCGCAGCGGCAAACGGCCGGATCAATGGCATCTTGCCGATGTACGCGGAAGTGGCCGAGCTTTTCTTTGAGGCTTATGAGTGGCCTTGGACCTTCACGCTTAACGACGCGGACCCGCGCTTCAACATCGTGACGCTGTTCACGCTGCAGCCAGCCGGAACGCCTGCCGTAGAGAATAAGCGCAACAACCTGGGCAACGGGACATTCCAGTTTACCAATGCCGGTGAAGACCCGGTTTCCAACGACAAGATTCTTGCGTTGCACAACAAGGGTGTTCGCATCCACTTGGGCGTGGGTGGCGCGGACAATGGCTTCAACTTCGATAGCCATGAGAGGGCCGTTAACTTCCTGGCTTCGTTCATCGGCGTCGTGGATCAGCTGGGCGGCATCGTGAGTGGCTTGTGCTGGAACACGTTTGAGTTGTACATGCGCGAGATTTACGCATTGAACCCCGCGGCGACGACGGAAAATGTCCGGCAGATGGTGTGGATTTCCCGGCAGCTGCGCATGCGGTATGGCCCGAACTTCGCGTTCACGATGGCGCCCGCGCCGAACGCTTTTGGCAATGCCAAGTACGCCCCCGGTAGCCCCTACGACGCGATCGTGGCGCGGGCTTTCAATGACAACAAATTGTTGTCTTATGTCAGCCCGCAGTATTACGACAACGCTCAGTTCAAGGACGTGGACGATATCTCGGGCTATCACATTCAGTGGAGTAACGAGTTTGGCGCTGAAAAAGTGGTCGTGGGCCTGTCGCACGGCAACTTGAGCGGCAACTTCAATGACTGCCCGACCCTCGTCGAAACCGAACGCGAGGTCAACAAGCTGCTGCTGGCCAAGCCAAATACTATGGGCTGGTACATGTGGTCGCAGCACGACAAGAAGGCGGATACTTTCCTGGCGTTCTACAACTCGATGTTCAGCAAGTTTGGCGTGCCGCCTTTGACTCCGATTGCTGGCGGCACGGGCGGCACGGGCGGCACGACACCCTCCGGCGAGTCCGCAGTGACTGACGGCTTTGCGTACAGCGGCGGTCAAAACGGCGCCTGGCTCGACTTCTTGGCCAGCTTGCTTCGCAGCGGCACCGCGTCTATCTCTCCTGCGCTTACCGGTACGAACCAGCAGTTCGGCCGGATCATGGAAAAGAGCGCGAACGGGAACGATGTGTTCGCCTCGGGCAATCTGGCCACCTATGACGCGCCAGCAGGCAAGGGTCACGGCACGTTCTACGGCACGTTTGAGTCCACGACTGGCGGCGGGAGCGGTGAAAGCGGGACGGGATTCTTCCTGTCGATGGCGGTTGGACCGCAGAGCTACTACAACGTACTCTGGACCGACCACACGGCGGCAAACAACGGGCGCCGGCTGGAATATGACGCCGATGAGAACGGGTTTGTTTTCTCTGTCGGAACAGGCACGGCCCGGGTGACGGCGAAGGTGGTGGGTCTGGCAACGATCTACAACGCACCGACCACGGCGTTCAATGTGAAGGCCTGGCACGACACGGTCGCCAAGACGATTAACCTGCAAGTCAACGGGGGCGCAGTGGTTTCTACGGCTTGCCCTGCCTTTGCAGCGGGCGGGGCGAACTACAAAATTTGCACGCCGA
>JAQGKG010000230.1 GCA_028290245.1 Devosia sp.
TGCTTCAGCACCAGTTGGCCGCTCTCCTGCGTCCCGCCATAGCCGACGAAAGCACCCGGATCGCGCAGCCCGGTGCGGCCAGCAGTGGTGTCGACCTCAAGATGACGAACATCGCCGTCTTTGATCACGTGATAGCCGGTGACATCGCGATGGCTGCCCGAAGCCAGCGGAAAACTCTCATCGAGGAATGTCGCAGCCCGATCCACCACCGCCGCACCGCGCGCCGCGTTATAGCCCTTGCCTGGCGCCAGATCACCCCCGCGAGAGACGACGTCGGTACCGTACAGCGCATCGTACAGGCTGCCCCACCGCGCATTGGCGGCATTGAGCGCATAGCGCGCGTTAGATACCGGCACCACCAGCTGTGGTCCACACAGCGAGGTTATCTCCGGATCGAGCCCCGAAGTCTCGATGGTAAAATCACCCGGCTCCGGCATCAAATAGCCGATGTCACGGAGGAAAAACTCGTAGCCCTGTGGGTTGTTGGAAACCGGGCCATACTTGCGATGCCAGTCATCGATCTGGCTCTGCAATTCATCCCGTTTCTGCAAAAGCCGAGCATTGGTCGGCGCATGTTCGGCGATCACCGCAGCAAAACCGGACCAGAATTGTTCGGCCGTAACCGACAGACCAGGGAGCGCTTCCTGTTCCACGAAATCGACCAGCAGTGGGTGAACTGAAAGGCCAGATTTCGTCAGGTAATCGCTCATTGCTGCTTCCTTTTTGTGCGGACTGACTAGACTTAAGTCATGCGCAGAACCGTCACAACCCGCCTAAAGTGGACTTCGCCCTTGCGCCAGCGACATAGACTTCCGCCACCGATCGGTCGTCGCCCATGGTCTGCAGCAGGAACAATTCCTCTGCCAAGCTGCTCACGGTCTCCATGCGCATCGCCATCGCCGGGGTCGCCCCAGCGTTCAAAACCACAAGATCGGCCGCATTGCCCAGCGCCACTGCGCCGATGGTCCCCTCCAGTGATAGCGATCGGGCATTGCCCAGCGTCGCCATGTAGAACGAGGCAAACGGATTGAGCCGCTGCCCGCGCAGTTGCAAAATCTTGTAGCCCTCGTCGAGCGTCCGCAGCATCGAATAGCTGGTGCCGCCACCGATGTCGGTCGCCACGCCGATCCGCACCCCATGCTTGCTCAGCCGCTCCCGGTCAAACAGCCCAGAGCCAAGAAACAGGTTCGACGTCGGACAAAACACCGCCACCGACCCTGTCTCGGCCAGCACGCCGGTTTCTCGGTGATTGAGATGAATGCAATGCCCCAAGAGCGTCTTGGGCCCGAGCAATCCGTAGTCCTCGTAGATGCCTGTATAGTCCGGCGAGTGCGGATAGAGCTCCATTGAGTATGAAATCTCTGCCGCATTCTCGCTAAGATGGGTCTGAACATAAGCTTCCGGATGCTCCGCCACCAGCGCCTGCGCCGCCTCCATCTGCCCCGGCGTTGAGGTGATCGCAAACCGCGGCGAAATCGCATACAGCCCTCGCGCCCGGCCATGCCACTTGGCGATCAATGCCTTAGTGTCGTCGTAACCAGACTGCGCTGTATCGCACAGCGCATCTGGCGCATTGCGATCCATCATCACCTTGCCGCCCACCATCAGCATGTTGCGCTTTTCCGCCTCCGCGAAATACGCATCGACGCTTTGCGGATGGCTTGAGCAATAAGCCACCGCCGTCGTCGTGCCATTGCGCACCAACTCATCATAAAACGCCGCTGCCACCGCCCCGGAATGACCCTGCTGGCTGAACTTCTGCTCCTCGACGAACGTGTATGTATTAAGCCACTCCAGCAGCGATCCGGCATATGACGCGATCATCTGGCTCTGCACATAATGCAGATGCATATCGATAAAGCCCGCCATGATCAGGTGCGGCCGGTGGTCGATAAAATCAGCGCTCAGCGGCGCAACCGCATCCCATGGCTCGACAGCTGCGATCCTGCCATCGACGATGACGACGCCCGCGTCTTCCCAATAGCGATAGCTCGCATGATCATCGATCGCCTGCGGCTCGGTGAGAAAGCTCAGCACCCGCCCGCGCAATATCGTCTGGCTCATTGCCCCGAACCCTCGCGGAACCACTCGACCAGCAGCGCCCGCTCCTCGGGCGTCATTTCGCTGACATTGCCCGGCGGCATGGCATGGCTATAGCCCGCCTGCATCGCAACATCCTTGGCATGGTTGGCGATGGCGATATCATTGTCGAGGATGACGTTCTTGGGCGGCTCGTAGATGCCCGGCCACGCAGGCTCGGCCGTGTGGCACATGGCGCAGCGGGTCTGCACCGCTAAGCTGGCTGCGGGAAAATGGCTGGCGGCGAGAAACGGTTCGGCCGCACGAGACGCCACCTCCTCTCCTGCCGAGTTCGGCAGTTTGGGACCGGTCGAGAGCCACGCAATCACGATGAACAGCACCACGGCTACCAGCCAGGTCCAGTGCGGATTGCCCTTCCGCGCATGGCGGGTATTGAAATAATGCCGGATCACCACGCCGATCAAAAAGATCAGCGAAGCGATGATCCAGTTCCACTGCGTCGCGAAAGCCAGTGGGTAGTGGCTCGACAGCATGAAAAAAATCACCGGCAGCGTCAGGTAATTGTTGTGCAGGCTGCGCTGCTTGGCGATCTTGCCATA
>JAQGKG010000199.1 GCA_028290245.1 Devosia sp.
GGCCGACGAGCTGGCGATAGATCACGTCGTAATGCTCCACATTGGGCAGCACGAGCTTGAGGATATAATCAAAATTGCCGGTCAACCGATGCACCTCCACGATCTCGGGAATGGTGCTGACGGCGGCATGAAACTGCTCCAACCACCCCGCCTCATGCTTCCCGGTGCGGACGATGACGAAAACCGTGGTCGGCAGCCCCGCTTTTTTCCGATCCAGCAGCGCCACGCTCTTGGCGATGTAACCCTCGTCCCGCAGTCGCGTAATGCGCCGCGAACACGCTGAAGCCGACAGCGCCACCGCATCGGCGATGTCGCCTACGGCCATCTCGGCATCGGTCTGTAGCAGGTCGAGAATTTTGCGGTCACGATCATCAAGCATGCCAAATCATGCACACTTTCAACCATTAACGCAATTCCTGCGCGCCCATTAAAGTTTTACGCCATTTTCGTGCACCAACCAAATCCAACACCGCCAACATCGCAATCCATTTGCGCCGACCTTCAAGCATCCTGTTACCAACGGGAGAACGCACATGAAGACCATCGGCCTGATCGGCGGCATGAGCTGGGAATCCACAGCCACCTACTACCGCCTGATCAACGAGGCGGTCCGTCTCCAGCGCGGCGGCTTGCACTCCGCCGAGATCGCCATGCGCTCGCTCGATTTCACCCGCGTCGTCGCCCTGCAAAAGGCCGGCCGCTGGGATGATGCCGGCACATTGCTTGGTGAGGCAGGCGCTGGCCTCGCCCGCTCGGGCGCCGCCTGCGTGCTGATCTGCACCAACACCATGCACCTCGTCGCTGAACCCGTCGCCCGCATGAGCGGCGTGCCACTGATCGACATCATCGACGAAACCGCACTCGTCCTACGCGCCGATGGCCGCCGCCGTCCGCTATTGCTGGCCACCCGCTACACCATGGAACACGGCTTTTACGCCGAGCGCATGGCTCGCCACGGCATCGAAGTCGTCGTCCCCGACTGCGACGCCCGCGGCACAGTGCATGACGTGATCTTCGACGAACTTTGCCAGGGCCGGATCCGGGACATCTCCCGCACCCGGTACCTCGCCATCATCGAGGCGGCACGCGCTCAAGGCGTCGACTCGGTCATTCTCGGCTGCACCGAAATCTCGCTCTTGATCGACCCAGCCAAACTCCCCCTGCCCGGCTACGACTCCACCGCCATCCACGCCAACGCCGCCGTCCGCTTCGCCTTGGCCGACGAATTGGAACAAGCAGCTTAAAAAAGACAAAGGCCAAGGCTCCCTAAAGCCCTGGCCCAAAACTTACTTCAACGACCACCGGCCCAGATTGAGGTCAGGCCGAGTCGAAAGGTGCGGTCGGCGAGACCCGGAGCGGAGCGTACTTCTGGGTACGTGAGCACCGGAAGCGCAGCCGACTGCAGCTTGCAGACCGGCATCACCTCAATCGTCGGAGGGGGATTCGACCATACCGAGAGCAGCCATATAGAGTTCCAGGATGGCTTCCTGCTCCATGCGCTCGTTGGCGTCCTGCTTGCGGATCATCACGATCTTGCGCAGGATCTTGGTATCGAAGCCGTTGCCCTTGGCCTCGGCATAGATTTCCTTGATATCGGCAGCGATAGCGGCCTTTTCTTCTTCCATGCGCTCGATGCGTTCGATGAACGCCCGCAACTGATCCTGGGCAACGCTGTCTTCGACGGCCATGGCACATTCCTTTTCGTTTGCTGGCCACGTTCAATCGCACAAGGGCGCGCCGTTCAACCCCTTTTGAACCAATCCGCACCGCTACCGCGCCGCATACCCGCAATTCGGTCAAATCGCCCCATTAGCCATTGACCAATTCATCCCCATGGGCTCAAAGAAAGCACGATTTCCCGATGATTGCTGGCACCAGATTGCTCAATTCCCGTCTCGGCAAGAACCGTATCGGACTGTCCCTGCTTGGCGCGATATCCGCGAGCCTGGCCTTTTTCGTGACGCCGGCCCATGCCGACCTGCGCATCTGCAACGAAACCACCAATTTGGTCTCCGTCTCGCTGGGCTACCGCGCCGAACGCGGCTGGATGAGCGAAGGCTGGTGGCAGGCCCCTCCCGGCGATTGCCGCGTGCTCTATCAAGGTGACCTGGTACGCCGCTTTTACTACCTGTTCGCCGTTGATGACATTGGTGGCGGCGCCTGGGATGGCTCGGTCTTTATGTGCACGCGTGACGAAACCTTCACAATATTCGGGGTTGAGGATTGCCTTGCCCGGGGTTATGAGCGCACCGGCTTCTTTGAAATCGACACCCAAAACCGGACCGACTGGACATTGCAACTGACTGATGGTGCCGGTGGCCCCGCTGTGGTGGGTCCGGATGGCAACGAAAACCTCGAAGACCCCACATTCCTTGTCGATCCCGACGACGTCACCATGGACGCACCGCAGGACGACATAACGACGCCAGGAACGGACAAGCCATGAGACGCATGAGACGCGCGAAGATCATCGCCACCCTCGGGCCCGCGAGCCACGACGAAAAGATGATCGAGGAATTGGCCAAGGCCGGCGCGGACGTGTTCCGCATCAACATGAGCCATGCCAGCCACGAAGTGCTGCACCAGACGGTGGCGCGCATCCGTGCCGTCGAAAAGCGCCTCAACCATCCCATCGGCATCCTGGTCGACCTTCAGGGCCCCAAGCTGCGCGTCTGGAAGTTTGCGGAAGGCTCCGTCAACCTCGTCGCCGGCCAGAAATTCACGCTCGACAGCGACAAGAACGACACCGGCAATGCCGAACGCGTCTACCTGCCCCATCCCGAGATTATCGAAAGCGTTTCGGTCGGCGACCGTCTCTTGCTAGACGATGGCAAGCTCGCCCTCAAGGCGACTAAAGTCGGTAATGGCGCCATCGAGACCGAAGTCATTTACGGCGGCAAGCTTAGCGACAAGAAGGGCGTTTCCCTGCCCGATACACTGCTGCCCACCGGCGCCCTGACCGAGAAGGATCACGCCGATCTGCTAGAAGGCCTCAAGGCCGAAGCCGACTGGATCGCGCTCTCCTTCGTGCAGCGCCCCGAAGACATCATCGACGTTCGCAAGATCGTCCAGGGCCGCGCCGGCGTCATGGCCAAGATCGAAAAGCCCCAGGCCATCGATCGTCTCGAAGAAATCGTCAAGCTCAGCGATGCCATCATGGTCGCCCGTGGCGATCTCGGCGTCGAGCTGCCGCTCGAAACCGTGCCCGGTCTGCAGAAGCGCATGATCCGCATGGCGCGCCGCTATGGCAAGCCTGTGGTCGTCGCTACCCAGATGCTTGAGTCGATGATCACCGCCCCGGTCCCGACCCGCGCCGAAGTCTCGGATGTGTCGATCGCCGTATTCGAAGGCGCCGACGCCATCATGCTCTCTGCCGAGTCTGCTTCGGGCGCTTACCCCGTCGAAGCCGTCGCGACAATGAACAAGGTTGCCGTAGCGGTAGAAGGCGATGCCAACTATCGCGGCATCATTCGCGCTGCCCAGACCGAGCCGGAAGCCACCGCTGCCGACGCCATCTCGGCCGCCACCCGCCAGGTTGCCGAAACCCTCGATCTAGCCGCCATCGTCACCTACACGGCATCCGGCTCCACCGGCATTCGCGCCGCCCGCGAACGCCCCTCCAAGCCGATTATCGTGCTGTCGCCGAACCAGCGCACAATCCGCCGCATGTCGGTGGTCTGGGGCGTCCATTGCGTACAAACCGAAGACGCCGTGTCGCTTGAAGACATGGTCGATCGCGCCTGCGTCATCGCATACCAGGAAGGCTTTGCCCGCCCCGGCGACCGCATCGCCATCACCGCCGGCATTCCCCTTGGCACCCCCGGCGCCACCAACATGCTCCGCATCGCCTTCGTCCGTCAGGACGGCGCCGGCTCGAGCTGAGCTGCATTACAAACACTGGACGCAAAAGGCCCGCGCAAGCGGGCTTTTTTTTTTTGATCAGCGCTCGCAAGCCAATCAGGTCGATGCACGGCTTCCAGCACCATAGCGCATCCCGTCGACCAGCAGCGCTACCATGCGCACGCCCTGGCTGTCGTCCGCGCTCTTGACGCCCAGCCGCGCCACCGCATCGAGCAGTTCATACGGCGTGACGCAGTCCCTGATCTGTCCTGCTGCGACG
>JAQGKG010000202.1 GCA_028290245.1 Devosia sp.
GCTCGACCCAACCAACGCGGCGCTCGGACAATTGGAGTGGGCGCGGAAAGCGGCCCGCGGATACCTCGGAATAGAAGGTCCGCAGAGAGAGGCCTACACGCTGGGCGGCGGCTTTGGCATTCAAGACTTGCATTATGTTAGTCCCCATGGGCTTGGGGTCAATTGTGCTCGTGCGACCCCAAGCGACACGGCCACCCGAGGGCAGCCTATAGCTTGTGAGGTCGCTCCTCCCGAACTCTGGGGCCTATAGGCGCCGGGATCGAAGCTGTCCGATCAGAGTGCAAGGCCGAAGCCGAACCGGTTCTGAAGGATTGGTCTCATCGCATCGGCACCCGATCGCGATCGCCATAGCGCCAGTCCACCCTGCAATTAGCAGAAGCGCTGCGCCACCCATGGGAACACATAGAGAACATCGAGCGCATTGTCAACACGCAATGCAGCATATGACGCTGCAAAGCAGTGCTTGGCATTGTGCCCCCGGCATGCCCCAGCCGCAATAGCTTAGCCACACCCTGCCGTTGAGTGCCGCTAAGTTATTGAATTTATTAGGCAATTTGGTACCACCTCTCGGGATCGAACCGAGGACCTCTAGATCCACAATCTAGCGCTCTAACCAACTGAGCTAAGGCGGCAAATTCTCTGCGAGGGATGACCGAAAGCTCGTCCCGAAAGCGGGCGGAACATAGGTCGAGAATTTCAGGATGACAAGCGGTGATTTTGCCTGTGCATGACGGATTTGTCATCGCGGGCGGGCTTAACCATCCTTGAGGAAGAAGCCGGCTAGGCTCGGCAGCGCACTGGACCGGTCCAACCGCACCCTATATTGATGAACCCTTAAGATTGCCCGGAAAGATGTGCCGGAATGGCACGGATTGGCCACGTATCCGGATCCGAGAGTAACAGCGTATATGGATTCCGACTGGATCACATCGCCAAGCGCCCGCCGCGTGCTTCAGCATGCCGCAGACTTGCGCCCGGCCTGGCTGTGGTCGCAGGACGGCCAAACGCTACTGTGGCAGAACCGCGCCGCGCCGTTGTTTTTGGCTAAGCTGAAGAAGCATGGGCTGAAGTTGGCACCGCCGGCTGTGCCGATCAAGGGTCAGATTGCCCGCAACATTCGCCTTGGCTCACCCGGGCGGACCAGCCTTGCGCGCATTCAGTTCATTGCAGGCGAGAAGCCGGCATCCAGCACCTGCGCCACGACACCGCTGGTGTGGCGGGATGGACAGACCGTGTTGCTGGTGGTTGGGGTCGATCCCATTGCGCCAGAAATTCTGGAAGCCTCGGCTAGAGACGGGCTGGATGAGACCGAAGTTGCGGTGATTGCCGCTTCGGAAGCAGACGGCCAGGATGAAGCGGTGGTGGAGGCCCCTGCCCTTAGTCCTGCCCTGCAGGAAGATGCGGCTGCGGTTGACGAAGCGCCACCGGTCGATACCGAAGCGGTTGAAGCGGCGCCCTTCGTTGATGCCGAGATAGAATCTCTCGAGCAGGAGGGCGAGACATTGGCTCCTGAGCCGGTGCCTGATGCCGAGAGCGAGCCTGCCGTGCCCGTGATGACTGCTGACGATGAGGTCGCGGCGGCTCAAGATGCGCTGGATGAGCCGGAGCAGGTTGCTGACGACGCGTTGATTGAACGTCCGACCGTGACCGACGAGACGGCCTATGCGCAGGAACTGCAGAACTGGCGCGAAGCTGAACGCGACGGTACTGCGTCGCTCGCGTTGGTGAGCAATGGGGCTGCTGAGGAGGCCGTAGCGAGTGCTGACGATGTCGAAGAGCCAGATGTAGTCGAGGCCGTGTACGCGGCGCCGACAGAGCACACTGTCGAAGGGGCGCCGCGATCGAGCCGTTTGGGCATGCTGGTAGACCGGCTGGCTGCCGACGAGAACTTGTTCACGCCGTTGACCGAAGACGATGACGCGCCCCCGACGAACTTGGACGCCCCTGCCCCGCTCGGCGTGAGTGGACAGGACTTCGTGGCTGATCCGGGCGAGACGGTGTCGGAAATCACTGACGCCGAAGCGGACCTGGAAAGTCTGGCCGCGCTGGATGGCGATGACGAGTTCGCGGAGTCGGACTCCGATCAGACTGACGTTCAGCAGTTTACCGAAGCATTCGCCGAGCCGTCCGCAGTTCCGGCCGATCCGGAGACGGTTGAGCGTGTTTCGCGCTATAATTTTGACGAGCTGGCGCGCATCCTGACGGACCGAGTTGGTGAGCCAGTTACTGTTGCCTCGGCGCCAACCGTGCCGAGCGAGCCGGCACGCACTGGCGCTCTGATCAACCTGGGCGGCGAGACGCTGGTGCTGAATCGCCTGCCGCTGGGCATCCTAGTGTTCCGGGACCAGCAGGTGTTGTTTGCCAATCGCGCCATTACCGAAATGGTGGGCTATGGCTCGGTGGAGAGCTTGCGCGCTGCGGGCCTCGCTGCTGTGTTCCCGGCTGCTGGACCCGAGGGTGGTGAGGGCGCCGGTCCGATCAACCATCTGGTGCAGCGCGACGGGACCATGGTGCCGGTGACGGCGCGGCTGCAGTCGATATCCTGGCAGGGCAAGCCGGCCCTGATGCTGTCGGCCAGCACGACCGAAGTGCGGACCGGGCATGAGGCAGCCGTTGCCGCCTTTGCGCGCTCGTTTGCCGAGCTGCGCGGCGATGGGTATTTCGAGGCGACGCGCGCTGGAGTGATCAGCGCCATTACCCCCAACAGCGCCAACCTGCTGGGCGAGCCCGGCATGCTGGAAGGCAAGCCGTTATCGGCACTGGTTGCCAATGCGCAGGGTGCGGAGCTGCGGGCATTCCTCGAGCGCCCGGCGCGCTTTGCCGAAACGGCACGGCCGAGCCTGACGCTGCGCTCGACATCCGGAATGGCCGATATCGCGCTGTTTGCGCAGGGACAGGCTGGCGTTATCACCGGCTATTTCGGCTTCATCCGGCCGCGGGAAGCGGCTCCCGTTCGGCTGGCGGCGCCTGCTGACACCGATCCGGCCCTGTTGGCGCGGATCAGTCGTGGGGTGCGCCGTCCGCTCAATACCATCATCGGTTTTGCTGACCTGATCCGGTCGGAGGCGTTTGGCGCTTTGCAGAACGAGCGCTACGAGACCTATGCGCAGGACATCACCACGGCTGGGCAGGAAATTGCCGCGCTGGTGGATGAATTGGATGATTATGCGCGGCTGCGCGAGGGTCGTTACCTGCCGCAGCGCGCTAGTATCGATCTAACCAGCCTGCTTGAAAGCTGCGTACTGCGGATTCGCCAGCAGGCGAGCGGGGCCCGCGTCATCGTGCGCAATGCGATTTCCGAGAATCTGCCACGGGTAACGGCGGATCGTGCGTCTCTGGCGCAGGCGGTGCTCAACCTGCTAGCCAGCGCCATCGACCAGACGCCGACCGGCGGCGGTGTGGTCATTTCGGCGCAACGCGAGGAAAATGGCGACATTGCCGTGCACGTTCGCGACAGCTCGAACAATGCTGTCGATATGGCAGAACGCTTCGTGGTGTTCCGCGACGGCATGGGCCGCAATGGGCAGGTGATGGTGCCGGTGCGCTCCAGCATCGGGCTCGCATTGACGCGCTCGCTGCTGGCGGTGAACGCATTCTCGCTATCGGTCGATCCGGCAGGCGAACAGGGCATGTTGTTCACCATGGTGATACCGGCAAACCTGATGGAAGAGCCGACGACACCGGACGCGGACGAATAGTCCCGAGAGTATGCGCTGCTATTTGTCGCAGCCTTGATAATGCATCGTGGCGATTGGCTAGTAGACTGTTTTCGTTTGACTTCAGCCGTGGTCTTTTGAACCATTCCAGACTGCAAGGTCTTGATGTCATGTCGCATTATTGACTGCGCTACTCAGGTATCCGACAAGGCGCCTATTGCGGCGGGACCTTGAACCCCGCGTAAAATGGGAGACCTGACATGACCACGACCAAGCGCCTCGCACTGACCCTTCTCGGATCAGTTGCCCTCAGCGCCCTTGCCATGCCGGCCTTTGCCCAGAGCGGCGAAGTCAACATCTACAGCTATCGCGAGCAGAGCCTGTTGCAGCCGCTGCTGGACGGCTTCAGCGCCGAAACCGGGATCAAGGCCAATGTGCTTTACGCCGGCGATGGCCTGCTGGAACGCGTTGCTGCCGAGGGCGAGCTGTCTCCCGTCGACGTCGTGCTGACGGTCGATATTGGCAATCTGGTGGGTGCCGAAGAGCAGGGCCTGACCCAGCCGATCACCACGCCGGTATTGGCCGAACGCGTGCCGGCAGAATTCCGCGATGACGATGCCAACTGGACGGCGCTGTCGCTGCGCGCCCGGGTGTTCTACGTTTCCAAGGATCGCGTCGACGCCACGGCGCTGACTTATGACGACATTGCCGGTGCCGAATGGAAGGGCCGCCTGTGCACGCGTCCCGGCGATCATCCCTACAACATTGGACTGATTGCCCAGCGTATCGCGGCCAATGGCCTCGACGCTACCCGCACCTGGCTAACTGCAGTGCGCGACAACTTGGCCTATCCGCCCACCGGCGGCGACCGTGAAGGCGTAAAGAACATCCTGGCCGGCATCTGCGACC
>JAQGKG010000213.1 GCA_028290245.1 Devosia sp.
ACAGCGCTCGGCTCATAGGACTTTTCAAGCATAGGTCACTCGCAACAGCATTGACCCGCCAGGCAGATGACTTGTCGGGCCGGATGAACAGGTTGGCAGACTTCAATCAAATGCGGGGTGCGGGGTCAATGGCAAGCGCGCATGGGTGCCCGGCAACCGGGCGGATGGCGCGATTTTGATTTGCATCCATGGCCACGATCGCGTCCCATCAGCGGATGAAACCGGTCTTAAATGCATTTATCGCCTTCCTGCTGCTTGGCACCTCTGCGGCGATGGCTGCTTGCCCGCCTGAGATGGGTGGCACGACGGCCGAAGAAATTCGTGACAATCAGGCGCGTATCGTTTGCCTCCAAAACGAAGTCGCCGCCGAGGCCCGGATGCGGAAACTGGAATTCGATATCGACGCAGTGGAGCGGCGATTGCAGGACATGCAGTTGCAGCAGCGTATAGACTCGTTACCGAAATACGTGCCGCCGCCGGTGTATGTGCCACCGGTGATGCCGCCGATGCTTTAGGCGAGACCGGATACGAAAAACCCTCGGGCCAGCCCGAGGGTTTGATGTTGGTAGCTGCGATTTGCTGGCTTACTCGCCGCGGGAGACGCGGGCGATTTCTTTTTCGACCATGCGCTCGACGACGGACGGCAGATTTTCATCCAACCATTCCTTGAGCATTGGGCGCAGCATGTCGCGCATCAGCGACTCGATGGTGGCACCAGTGTTGCCAAGGCCATTGAGCCGGGTGATCGAGCTGCGCACGGCGGCCTGGGTGGCCGGCTCAAGCAACTGGTCAGCCATGTCGCTGGACAGTCTTGGATCGGGTAGCGGCGCAGCCTGGACCTGGGCGACCGGCTCTGGCGCGGGCGGTACAATGCGCGGCGTAAACACCGGCTCGGGCTCTGGTTCAGGCTCTGGAGCCGGTACTGACCTTGCGAGCGGCGGCGGATAGAACGAAGGAAGATCGTCTTCCTCTTCTTCGACATCGCTCAGGTCAAAAGAGATATCTTCGGGCTCGACCAGTTGCGGCGCAGCGGCGAGCATGGGGCTATCATCTTCGGAGGTGTCGGCGAGGATCGAGTCGAAGCTGAAGCCGCCGATATCGTCGTCTTCCTTGTCGACGATCTGCGCTGCTGACAATGCCAGCGGCTCGATATCATCAAGCATGTCGCTGAGGTCGCGATCCAGCGAGTCGGACTGGCGAGCGGGGGTTGCCTGCATTGGCGGCGGGGCCGCCTGAATGCTGGGTCGCCGTGGCACCCCTGCGGCATCATCATCGGCGATAATCTGCCGAATCGACGACAGGATTTCGTCCATCGAGGGTTCTTTGGGTGCCGGCTTGTTCATCAGTGCCTCTTACTCATGCGCGCCCAAACCAGCTTGCAATCATCCGCCAACGCGACTGCCCTGATTCGTTACTACCACCTTAACCGTAGCAGCTACAAATAGGACAGGCCGCACAAGCTTCTTCCACTAAAAGTTGTGGCCGGGAATGACCCGGCCACCACAGATGGATTGTCGAATTACTGGTTTATTCGGCGACGGTGCGCAATTCCTGCCAGACGTCTTCGACGGCTTGATTGTAGCGAACTGCCGACTTGACCTCGACAGCAAGGCCAAGATCCGGCGCCGTCAGGTGGCCAATAGCCGCCAGCAGGGAAAAGGTCGCCACAACCTTATTGGTCGAGGCGTTGATCAGCCCTTCGCGGGCCGTAGTCAATTCAGCCTGCGAGTTCAGCACGTCGAGCGTGGTGCGGCTGCCGAGGTCACGTTCCTGGATGACGCCCTCGAGCACCGTGGTGCCGGCGGAAACGGCAGCAGTAGCCGCAGAAATCTGCGCATCGGCGCTCTGCAGGCCAGCCCAGGCCGAGATGACAGCTTCACGGACCTGATCGTAGGCCGACATGGCGTTCACTTCGGACTTGATCTGCTCGATATTGGCTTTGCGAACACCGGCACCGATGGCGCCACCGGCATAGATCGGTACGGTTATGGAGAACCCCAGAGTGCCGCTGACCCCTCGCGGGCCGGTCGCCGAATTGACGCCAGTGCCGATTTGGCCGGAGATCGCAGCGTTGGGCCCGAACTCGGATTCTGCAGCGTCGCTGCCGGCCTGGGCCGCGCGGATTGAAGCCTTGGCGAGCAGAATAGCCGGATGACCCGCCTCCGCTTCGGCGATGGCCGCCTGCAAGCTGTTGGGAATGAGCCGGCCATAATTGTGCGATGCGCTCAGACTTTGCGGAGCCGCGCCAACATAGCGCTGGAACGTAGCCTGGCTGATTTCAAGTGAACTGATAGCAGCCTGAGAGGTGGCATCGCCCTGGGCAAGGCGCGCCTGGGCCTGGGCAACATCGATGCGGGTGCCCTCACCCACATCAAGACGATCTTGAGACGACTGAAGCTGGGCCTGGAAGAAGCTGGTGTTTTCCTGGCGCAAGGCAACGAGCTGGCGTCCACTCAAAACCGACATATAGGCCTGGACCACCGAAAGAAGAACATTCTGCTCGGTGTTGCGGATTTGATGCTCGGCTGCTTCGGCGCCAGCGCGGGCGGCTTCGATGCGAGCGTCAGTCTTGTAATTGTCGAAAATGGTCTGGTTGTAGGACACACCTGCCGTCAAGGTCGAGCTGTCCGAAAAATTGCCGTTGGGGTTGCCGACGCCAGCTTGCCCGGCGCTCCACGCGTAGGTGCCGCCTACCGATGCGCCGATGGTCGGGCGCTTTCCTGCGTTGGCCAGTGCGACG
>JAQGKG010000222.1 GCA_028290245.1 Devosia sp.
GTAGGCGCGCGAGTTCACTTCGCGCTTGCCTAGCATCAGGATTTCGTCGCCTTCCGAAATCTCTTCCCACACCGTCTTGTTGGGGTTGAGGCTATCGCGGCTCTGGTCGACATCACCGAGATGCACAGTCTCGGCGACGGTCACCGAGCCGCCAACCGGGGATTCCTGGCCGGTCAGCATCTTGAACAGCGTGGTCTTGCCGGCGCCGTTCGGCCCGATAATGCCGACGATGCCGCCCGGTGGCAGCTTGAAGGTCAGGTTGTCGATCAGCAGCCGCTCGCCATAGGATTTGGACAGCCCGTCGATGTCGATGACATTGTGGCCCAGCCGTTCACCGGCCGGAATGACGATCTGCGCTGTGCCCGACTGCGAGCGCGCTTCATTGATCTTGACTAGGTCGTCATAGGCCTTGAGGCGAGCCTTGGACTTGGTCTGGCGCGCCTGCGGGCTCTGGCCCATCCATTCGCGCTCGCGTTCCAGCACCTTGGCGCGGGCCTGGTCTTCGGACTTTTCTTGCGCAAAGCGCTTGGCCTTGGCGCCGAGGTAGGCCGAGTAATTGCCCTCATAGGCTACGCCGCGGCCGCGATCGAGCTCGAGGATCCAGCCGGTCACATTGTCGAGGAAGTAGCGATCATGGGTGATGATCAGCACGGCGCCCTGGAACTCACGCAGATGGCGTTCGAGCCATGCGGTTGTTTCGGCGTCGAGATGGTTGGTCGGCTCATCGAGCAGCAGCAGGTCGGGCTTGCTGAGCAACAGCGCACACAGCGCCACGCGGCGGCGTTCGCCACCCGATAGCGTCGTCACGTCGGCATCGCCGGGCGGGCAGCCGAGTGCTTCCATCGCAACTTCGACCTGTGATTCCAGGTCCCACAGGTTTTCGGCGTCGATCTGGTCCTGCAGCTTGCTGGCCTCGTCGGCGGTCTCGTCTGAATAGTCCATCATCAGCTCGTTGTAACGATCGACGACGGCCTTCTTTTCTTTCATGCCGGTCATCACGTTACCCAGCACGTTGAGCGCTGGATCAAGCTCGGGCTCCTGGCTCAGGTAGCCGACGCGGGCACCCTTGTCGGCCCAGGCTTCGCCCTGGAATTCCTTTTCCACGCCAGCCATGATCTTGAGCAGCGTCGATTTACCCGAGCCGTTGGGGCCCAGCACGCCGATCTTGGCGTCGGGGTAGAAGCTGAGATGGATATTATCCAGCACCTTCTTGCCGCCGGCATAGGACTTGGACATTCCGTGCATGTGATAAATGAACTGGCGAGCCATAGGCCTGCAAACCTCTTCAGAGATGACGTGAGTTGCCGCCTATGTAGGACAAGCCGTGCGCTGGAGCAACGGTCGCGGCGCCGGCCACAGGAACGTACTGCACTATGCCGCGTTCCGTGAGCCCGGAGGATCACCTGCTTTGTCCCAGCGTCAACTGCCTTTCACATCAGATCTTCCAGCCCGCTCCAGCGTCTTCGAGAGCATAGCGACCTTCGTGCTGCTCGCTGGCTTGCTCTACCTAGGCGCCGGCATCTTGGTGCCGCTGGTTCTGGCAACTTTGCTGGCCTTTGCATTGGCCCCGCTTGTCACCTGGTTCAATCGGCGCCTGCGCTTTCCCGATCCGATCGCCGTCATCGTCTCCGTCGTCCTGGCGCTCGCGGCCCTTGCCGGGTTTGCATACCTCGCTGGAACCCAGATCATTAAGCTGGCGGCTGAATTGCCGGGCTATCAGGAAACCATTTCCACCAAGATTGCGGGCTTGCAGGAGCAGTTCGGCAACAACACCCTGCTTGAACAGATCAACGGCGCCGTCTCGGGCCTGAGCGACCAGATGGCCGGCTCCGAGGCGCGGCCCGGCGCGCCCATCCCGGTCACCATTTCCAACGAGATTGGCCCGCTGGGCATTTTGAGCTCCGTGCTCGGCTCGATTATCGGTCCGGTCGCAACCGTGGCGATCGTCGCAGTCTTCCTGATTTTCCTGCTGATGGGGCGCGGCGACTTGCAGGAGCGCTTCATTCGCCTCGTCAGCGCCGGACGCTATTCCAAGGCTAATATCGCCATCGCCGATGCTAGCAAGCGCGTCGGCCGCTATCTGCTCATCCAGCTCGCAGTAAATGCCGTGTATGGCACCATTTTCGGCATCGGGCTGTGGCTGATCGGTGTACCCAGTGCGATCCTTTGGGGCCTGCTGATCGTCCTGTTCCGCTACATCCCGTTCGTCGGCGCGCTGATCATCGCCGTTGTGCCGTTCCTTCTCGCCTTCGCAGTCGATCCGGGCTGGAACATGCTCATCCTCTCGGTCGGGCTGTTCCTGGTGCTCGATCTGACCACTGCCAACGTCATCGAGCCGCGGCTCTATGGCTCCAGCACCGGCGTATCGGCGATCGCCATCCTGCTATCTGCAATGTTTTGGGCCACCATGTGGGGCCCAGTCGGCCTGATCCTCGCCACGCCGATGACCGTGTGCCTCGTTGTGATCGGCCGCCACCTGCCGCAGTTCCAGTTCCTCGAAACCCTGCTCGGCAGCGAGCCGGTGCTGTCCCCATCGGAACGCCTCTACCAGCGCATGCTGCGTGGCGCGACCGAAGACGCCATCGAGATGACCGAGGACCATATTGAGGCCCACAACACCCAGCATTACCTGGACGACGTGATGATGCCAGCGCTCCGCCTCGCCAGCAACGAACTGGCCGATGGCCCGGAGGCCCTGCCGCAGCGCCGCCAACTTGTCGAGTCTTTCGAGGCGCTGATCAAGGAGATCGCCGAGGTCGAATGGCCAGAACACAGTTCTGTCCTGCTGATCGGCGGGCGCACGGAAATCGACGAATGCGCCGCAACCCTGCTTGGTCTCCGCCTAGCCAACGAGGGCATCGAGAGCCGGGTTCTTCCGCCAGTGGCAGTTCGCCAGGAAGCGATTGGCCGCCTCGACCTCAAAGGCGTAGAAGTCGTCGTGTTGGTCTTCATGGGCGACGACATCCGGGCGCATACCCGCTACGTGTCCCGCCGCATTCGCCGCATGTCGCCCGACATCCGCGTCGTAGTCTGCGCGCTCAATGACCTCAGCGCTCAAGAGTCCACCGAAACCCTGCATGTCGACACGATCTATCGTTCAGTCGACGACGCGGTGGACGGTGCGCTGACCAGCCTGCGCCAGCTGGCATCCGACGACATGCAAGCCAGCGGCAAAGTCGAGCCCTTCGCCGGCGCTGGCCGTGGAGATGATGCACTGGGTCAAGCCATTGAGCAAATCGCCGACAGCTTCGACATTCCCTTCGCCACGATCAACCTGCTCCATGACGACCGTCATGTCGAAGACGACGCGGCCTTCCACCTGACCAGCATCGTCACGGAAACCCTTAAGCCACTGGTGGTTCACTCCAAGACCCCGCACCCGCTGGTCGGCGAAAATGCCTATCTACAAACCAACGGCATCGATCTCTATGCGGCCGTGCCGCTGGTGCTGGCAGATGGCACCTGCGTCGGCGCGCTGGCACTGCTTGATTATGAGCCACGCGCCTTCAGCGAGGAAGACGTAACCCGGCTCGAAGCCGCGGCCCAGGACCTTGTGCAGCGCTTCGGAAATGTCACCGCCTGATCGCCGGCTGGCGACAACAATGGTTGTGCGGTAGGCTGCGGCGAACTCACATCGCAGGTGCCCGTCGTGACCTTTGTCTTCCCCCGCCGTGGTCGCTCGCTCGCGACCGGCCAGCGTTCAGAACTGACCGTCATCGATCTCGATGGCAACGCTCAGGTGATCTTCACCGCCGATGAAGTGATCGAAGCCCCGAACTGGTCACCCGATGGAAAATGGCTGGTGTTCAACGCTGGCGGCCATCTGTTCCGTATCGCCTGGAGCGGCGGCACGCCCGAACCGATCGATACCGGCCACCTCGCCGACCTCAACAACGACCATGTACTCAGCCCTGATGGCAGCACGATCTATGTCAGCTCCGATGATGGGCACCTCTATGCCGTGGCGTTTACCGGTGGCGAGCCGCGCCGCGTCTCCAACACCCATGCGACGCCGTTCCATTACTATCTGCATGGCATTTCGCCCGATGGCGCGACGCTGTCCTACGTCGCCATCGAGCAGCACGACGGTGAGCGCCAGGTCAACGTGTTCAGCATTCCGGCTGCCGGCGGCCCCGACACCCGGCTGAGCGACCTCTCCATGCCCAACGACGGCCCCGAATATTCCCCCGACGGCCGCTGGATCTATTTCAACTCCGAACTCGCAGCCAGCCAACCCGGCCACGCCCAGATTTTCCGCATGAACGCCCAGGACGGCAGCGGCCTCGAGCAGCTGACCTTCGACAGTTTCGTCAACTGGTTCCCACACCTGTCGCCCGACGGCCAGCACGTGACAGTGCTGAGCTTTCCCCAGGGCACCACCGGCCATCCCGCCGACAAGCAAGTTCTGCTCCGCCTGATGGCACCCGACGGCGGCCCGCTGCGCGTGTTGGCCAGCTTCTTTGGCGGCCAAGGCACGATCAACGTTAATTCTTGGGCGCCCGACAGCCAAAAGCTGGCCTATGTGGCCTATCCGGTCACACCCTGAGCCCCGAATGGCTCGGACTTTTCCATGACAACCAGAACGCAACTGCGACCATGATACTGGCCAGGGCAAACACGAGCTGCAACCCGCCACCAACCGCAGCCGGCGTCAGCGCGGCCAGTTCTGCCGTGCCGGCGCCCAGTGCAAAGACGGCGCCCATTACCGATGCGCCTAGAATCAGCCCGAGGTTACGCGAAAGCCCCAACAGGCCTGCAGCCGTGCCCCGCCTGCTCTCCCCTGCCGCTTCCATCGTCGCCGCCGCATTGCCAGCCTGAAACAGCTGATATCCAGGTGTCAGGACGGCGATTGCCGCGAGATACCCTAACAGGCCGAGCGTTTGGGGCAAGACCGCTAGACCAATACTGCCGATGCCCATCGCGCCCAAGCCAGCCAGCACGGCCCGCCGCGTGCCCCAGCGGTCCACTCCGTGTCCAAGGGGAACACCCGCCACGATGGAAAGCGCCGGACCGACCGTCATGGCAAGGCCCATTGCCAGACTATCGAGCCCAAGACCTACGCTGAGATAAAATGGGCCCACAACCAGGGTGGTCATCATCACGCCAGCCACAAGAAAGTTGCAGGCCATCCCCTGAAGCATTCCTGTCGTGACAGACCAACCGCGGCTGCCGGGCTTGCCCCTGTTTCGCCCGCTATCGTCCGGCAAAATGCGAATAACCAGCACAAAGGCAGCTATGCCGAGCGGGACGAGACAAAGGAAAATGCCCGGCCAGCCAGTAGTGGACAGCAAAAGCCCACCGAGGCTTGGCCCTAATGCGGTTCCCAGTGCAGACATTGCCCCCAGCAAACCGAGTGCCCGACCCACGCTTGCGCCGCTGTTCGACTGCCGAACCAGCGCCATGCTCAACGTAACGGTGAAGGCCGCACCGATGCCCTGTAGCGCCCGCGCCGCCACCAGCAACTGCAGCGATGAGGAGATACCGCAGGCAAACGAACCTGCGCAAAATATCACCAGCCCCGACAGCAACATGCGCTTCTTGCCATATTGGTCACCCAACCGACCGGAGGTTACTGCGCACAGCGTCAATGCGGCGAGATACGAGATCACCACCCATTGCGCTTGATAGAATGGCACTTCAAAATCCGCCGCTAGTGTCGGCAATGCGATGTTGGCGATGCTGGTGCCCAGCGATCCCAGCAACATGACAAGCGCCAAGACTGCCCCTGCCCCTGCGCGATCCTTCAACGCCACGTCCGTCATGAATTCTACCCCGCTTGACCTGATTCCGCGTGCACTCTACGAATTCAAGTCAACTTGAGGTCAAGCATGAATCTGCTCGATATCGGCGAGGTCGTCGAACGGACCGGCACCAGCCCGTCTACCCTGCGTTACTACGAAGATATCGCGCTGATTTCCTCAGCAGGTCGCAAGGGCCTGCGGCGTCAATACGAGCCCGACGTGCTCCTGCAGCTGGCGCTCATTGCCCTGAGTAAATCTGCGGGATTTTCGCTTGAGGAGATCACGGCCATGTTCGGCGGCAAGGCCCGACCCGAGCTTCCGCGAGCGCAACTGCGCCAGCAGGCCGAGAAAATCGATGCCCAAATTCGCCGGCTCGGCGAACTGCGCGATACTGTGCAGCACATGGCAGACTGTCCGGCGCCGTCACACCTAGAATGCAAAAGCTTCCGCCGCCTGCTGACAGCCTCGCTCAAAGCCGGATCGAAATCGACCTGACGGTGGCTAGCGCCCCATCCCCAGCGCCTGGCGGATATTGTCGTCTTCTTCGGTGCGTTGCAGCACCACGCCCCACCAGCCCAGCCCATCATATTCCTGGTAGCCGAGTGTTTGTGCGAAGGCGATGATATTGCCCTGCCCGTCGTAATAGCTGCCGCGTTGCCGCTTCTCGTGGCGCA
The DNA here is from genome assembly GCA_028290245.1 of Devosia sp. GTDB lineage: Bacteria > Pseudomonadota > Alphaproteobacteria > Rhizobiales > Devosiaceae > Devosia. The sequence goes on from JAQGKG010000222.1 coordinate 6,416, forward strand.
GGTCGAAGGTGGTGAAAATGCTGTCCGGGCGTGTCGAGGCGATTACCCGCCCCTTGGCGTCGAGCAGCATCACCTCGGTGCGCTCGGCGACTTTCGGCGGCAATGCCGCCTCGGTCTCGACAATAGACTGGCCCTGGTTTTGCCAGTCGAAATACACGCCCAGCGTACCGAGCACCGCACCATTGCTGCGGCCGCCCTCGCGCACCGCCGTACTATACACCAGCACGTCCTGCCCGCCGTGTTGCGGGCTCTCGGTGACTTCGCCTACCGCATAGTCACTACCCGTCGCCAGCCCCCGCGCCGCCTTGAACCACGCCTCGCGCGAAAAATCCGCGCCGAGGATGCTGCGCGAATGCGTGCTGTTAGCACTGGCCA
>JAQGKG010000235.1 GCA_028290245.1 Devosia sp.
GCTCAGGTAGTCAGGAGCGATAATTTCGAGCATGGCGCGGCTGAGGCGGCCGCGCAGTCCGCTGGACGGGGATAACGGCGTCACGACTTCGACGATTGGTACGAAGCGGAATGTCTCGTTGAACCGGGCCATCAGCTCCAGCTCTTCGCGGAAGATGATGTCGGACGAGGTGCGGGCCGAATGGACGAACACCAGGTCTTCCTGCTCGCCCAAGTCATGGAAAGTGCGGGCCATCGACATCAGGGGCGTGATGCCGCTGCCGCCCGAAAGGAACAGGTATTTGGGGGCAGGGTGGGCGTAGCAGGTGAACTCGCCCATCGGGCCGAGCGCCTTGACCGTCATGCCCGGCTTGAGATTGTCGTGCAGCCAGTTCGACACGGGCCCGCCCGGCACGCGCTTCACGGTGAAAGAGATGGTGTCTGGCCGGGTTGGTGCAGACGAAATGGTATAACAGCGGTGCACAGTCTCGCCGCCAACCTCGAAGGCATAGGTCATGAACTGACCTGGTTGGTAGCGGAACCGGCCCGGCACGGTGGGCCTTAGGATGAACGTCTTGACGTCGTGGGTTTCCTGCCGGACCGACTGACAGATCAACGTGTCGTCGTTTTCACTGTCCCAAAGCGCGTCAGGCAGCTTGAGCGCAGGCGCATGGGCGTCGACCGGGCCGAATCCACCGTCAAGAATCTTCATTTGGCGAGGTAATCCGTCATGCGGCCGATGTACCAGCGGATGAACTTTTCGACGAGCATTTCGGTGTTCGGCGAATAGGGGCCGGGCTCATAGGCCGGGTTGGTGGCGCCCTGCTGGCACATCTGCACCAGTGCCGAATCCTGGGCGTTGGTAGCGGTCCACACTTCGATCAGGTTGGCTATGTCATAGTCGACCCCTTCCACGGCGTCCTTGTTGACCAACCACTTGGTGCGCACCAGCGTGCGGCCCTCATCGAGCGGTAGCGCCGAGAATGTCACGATGTGGTCGCCGAGGAAATGGTGCCAGGAATTGGGTTGGGTCCAGAACGACAGGCCACCGAGCTTGGCGTTGCTGAACGCGCCGAGCGGGATGCGGCACGCCGCACGAGTATCCATGGTGTGCGATTCGCCGTCGCCATCGAGCGGCAGGCGCTCGGTGCGGAAGCCAGTGACGCGGCTGTCCAGTTCCTCGATTTCGCGCGAGGGCAGCCCCATCTCCTCCCACTCGGCGTGGCTGGTCTTGCGCAAGGCTTCGTAGCGCTTGGCATTTTCCAGGTCGAGCGGGTCCATTTCTTCAGGCGAGAAGCCGAAGCCATAGGCAAACAGCGGCACCGTCAGTTCAGGATGGTTAGCCTCGCAGTGGTAGCACTCGCGATTGTTCTCAATGGTCAGCTTCCAGTTACCCATCTCTATCAGGTCGCTCTGGTAGGCAATCTTGGTCTCGCGCACTTTGTGCGGCGCGATGTAGGGACCCATGCGGGCGGCGAGATAGTCGAAATCCTCAGGTGGCTCATCGGACAGGCAGATGAACAGCAGGCCTTCCAGCGAGCGCAGGTTGACGGGCTTCAAGCCCTTGCATGACGCGTCGAACTCCGCACCCATATGCGGCGCATGAACGAGACGGCCATCGAGGGCGTAGGTCCAGGAATGATAACGGCAGACGAGATTGCCGACGGTGGCTTTTTCTTCGTCGATCAGCCGGGCGCCACGGTGGCGACAGACATTGTGGAAAGCGCGCACTTCCATGTCATCGTCGCGGATGATCAGGACCGAGGCCTTGCCGATATTGACGGTCATCACGTCGCCCGGCTCCGGCACGTCGGGCTCAACGCCAACATAAATCCAGTGGCGATAAAAGATCGCCTCCATATCTGCGTCGAAAACCTCGGCCGAGGTATAAAATGGGGCGTCCAGGCTGTGGCCCGGTTTTCGTCCGTGGACGAGCGCTTCGAGCGCAGACAGCTTATCGAGCATGACGAACTCCTCAACCGAGATGAGGCTGGGAGGCCTCTGTCGCGGTGTGAGATTTGGCGGTTTTTTTCATGCTGTCTTGATGCCGGGCGACAGCTGCTTTAGATTTTACGACATTATCTTCATGGGTGTGTCGTGCAAAGTAATTCTGGCGCCCAAGTTTTCGGCTTCATGCTCACCGAGCAGTTTTCGATGATCGCTTTTACTGCGGCCCTCGAACCGCTGCGACTTGCCAACCGGGCAGCCGGGCGCAAGCTTTATGAGTGGCATCTCTACTCGGCGGACGGGCTCACCGCTGAGGCGTCCAATGGGGTCCGCGTCAATGTTGAGCAGTCGTTTCGTGATGCGCCCAACATGGATGCAGTGGTGGTTTGCGCCGGTGTCGATGTGCAACTGATCGATCACCGCGACCTCATCTCGGTGGTGCGACGGATGAGCAAGTCGGGGGCATCGCCCGGCGCGGTCTGTACAGGCACTTATGTCCTGGCCAAGGCGGGTTTGCTGGATGGCTATCGCTGCACCGTCCATTGGGAAAATCGTCCGGGCATAAGGGCCGATTTTCCAGACCTCGACATTGGCGAAGAACTGTTCGAGATCGACCGCGACCGCTTTACCTGCGCTGGTGGCGTAGCAGCGGCGGACATGATGCTGTCGCTGATCAAGCGCGATCACGGCGAGGCCGTTTCGAGCGCCGTGACTGACCAGTTGATCCACCATCGCATCCGCGAGGCGAGCGAGCGGCAACGCATGGATTTGCGGACGCGGCTTGGCGTGGCCGATCCCAAGCTGTTGCGCGTCATCTCGCTGATGGAACGCTCGATCGAGCAACCACTGACCATCGAGGACTTTGCCCGCAGCGTCGCGCTTTCCCCACGGCAGCTTGAGCGGCTGTTCCTCAAGCACCTCGGGACATCGCCTAACCGGCATTATATCAAGATCCGGCTCGACCACGCCTGCCAGCTACTGCGGCAGACGCGCATGCCGATTCTCGATGTGGCAACGGCCAGCGGTTTCAGTTCCGCGTCGTATTTCTCACAAAGTTATTCCGACCATTTTGGCCATAGCCCGAGCAGCGAGCGCAAGGCGGCAGTCTAAACGCCGAGTTCGATTTCGCGGCAGATGCCGGCGAGCAGGTGCCAGACGTGGTCAGAAAACGAGTGCCAGACTTCGATGCGAAAGCGATCTTGGCCTTCGCGCAGCAGGATGAGCTGGGCCTTGTCGATGATGGTGCGACAACCGGAGCCTACCGGCATGGCGGCGATATCAAAGGCGATGCTGGCTTGCAGTGCCAGAACAGCCTCAGGGCCTTCGACGGCAATGCCGACTTCGCGGTGGCCGACATCGACGAGGCTGTGAATGGTGCTGGCATAAAGTTCAGCAAAGGCGGTCTCGATGGCGTCCTGCTCGGTGAGCGGGGCAATCAGATACCACTCGTCTGGGCCGATGCAGGTGGCGATGCGGCCGGAACCCGAGACCAGGCCGCCGACGCTTGCTGGCAGGCTGGCGCCCCAGACAGCGGATGCTGCGGCTAGGTTCTGTGGCTCAATCCGCAATATGAAGCGGGCACAGTCTTCGACTGGACGCATGCTGACGCGGGTCTGCGCGCCCGATAGTGCGCGTCCGACAAGAGGGTGATGATTGTGCATCATTCCGGAGCTCCTTAGGCGCTGAGGCGCGTGTTTTCGGGATCGAGGAAGACCGTGCCCGTGACTTGCGCCTGCAGGGTGCCGTCCGGCATTGGAATATGCACCGTCTCGCCCATGCGGGCATTGCCGCCCTCGATCACCGCCAGAGCGATGGACCGGCCTAGTGCCACGCTCCAATAGGAGGAGGTGACGTGGCCGACCATTTTCATCGGCACCGACTGATTGGGATCGAGCACGATCTGGGCGCCTTCTTCGAGCACGACCTTGGGGTCGGCGGTCAGCAGGCCCACCAGGTGCTTGCGGTCGGTCTTGAGCATATCCGAACGCGCCAGCGAGCGCTTGCCGACGAAATCGCGCTTGGCCTTACCGACAGCCCAGCCGAGGCCTGCATCATCAGGGGTCAGCGTGCCGTCAGTGTCCTGGCCGACGATGATATAGCCCTTTTCGGCGCGCAACACGTGCATCGTCTCGGTGCCGTAAGGCGTCACGCCATATTGCTGGCCGGCTTCGATCAGCTTTTCCCAGACGGCGCGGCCATAGCGAGCGGGCACGTTGACCTCGTAGCCGCGTTCGCCGGTAAAGCTCATGCGGAACAGGCGGGTTGGAATGCCGCAAATCTTGCCGGTGGCGACCGACATATGCGGGAAGGCTTCATCGGACAGGTCTATGCCCTCGACCAGTGGCGCCAGCAGGTTGCGGGCATTGGGGCCGTTGATGGCGATGACCGACCACTGCTCGGTGGTCGACGTCAGCCATACCTTGAGGTCTGGAAATTCCGTCTGCAGATAGTCTTCCATCATGTTGAGCACACGAGCAGCGCCGCCAGTGGTGGTCGTCACATGGAACCGATCGGTCGTCAGGCGCCCAATAACCCCATCGTCGCGGATGAAGCCGTCTTCGCCGAGCAGCACGCCATAACGGCAGCGGCCAGGTTGCAGCTTGCTCCACGGATTGGTGTACATGCGATTGAGGAATTCGGCGGCATCGGGGCCGACGATCTCGATCTTGCCCAGGGTCGATGCGTCGAAAATGCCGAGGGAATCGCGGGTCGCCTTGCATTCGCGCGCCACGGCAGCGTGCATGTCCTCGCCGAGCTTGGGGAAATACCAGGCGCGGCGCCACAGGGCGACGGGTTCGAAGGCCGCGCCCTGTTCTTCGGTCCAGCTGTCGATCGAGGTCTTGCGGGTCACGTCGAACAGGCGGCCGCGGTTGAAGCCGGCGAAGGCGCCGAATGTGGTGGGCGTGTAGGGTGGGCGGAAGGTGGTGAGGCCGACTGTCGGGACTGAGCGTTGCACGGCGTCGGCGGCAATTGCGAGACCGTTTATGTTGGAGGTCTTGCCCTGATCGGTCGCCATGCCGGTGGTGGTATAGCGCTTGATATGCTCGATGGATTTGAAGCCTTCGCGCACGGCAAGGCGGATGTCCTTGGCGGTGACGTCGTTCTGGAAATCGATGAAAGCCTTGGCGGTGGACATGTTCTTGTCGGTCGGCAGTTCGCGGCTGCTGACGCCGGTCATCTCGAGCTCGTCGCCGACGGCAAATGTAGAGACGGCGCCCTTGAAGCCTGCATCGGCAGCGGCGGCCACGCCGGCCCCGGCCCCTTCAGCCAGCACGTTGGCCAGGCCGAAATTGCCGTTGCCGGCACCGACACAGCGGCTTTGCTCGATATGCTTGGCCGGCAGGAAGACCTGGGCATCTTCGCGCCATTCCAGCTTGCCCTGAGAATGGGAGAACAGGTGGAGGGTCGGGTTCCAGCCGCCGCTCATCAGCAGCGCATCGCAGGCAAATTCGCGAGCCAGTGCGCCGCTGCCCCCGATCGGCTTGGCGCGCAGTGAGGAAATCCGCAGGCGACCCTTGGTGCCGGTGACTGTCCAGCCGGTGAGCACTTCGACGCCGAGGGTCTTGGCGCTGGCGGTGAGGTGTGCGGGGACGGTGGGTCGGATATCGATGATGGCCGCAATCTTGACCCCGGCGCGGGCTAGATCGAAGGCAGCGAGCCAGGCGCTGTCATGCGAGGTCACGACGACTGGGCTGTTGCCGATCTTGACGCCGTATCGGTTGAGATAAGTGCGGGCAGCGCTGGCCAGCATGACGCCCGGGCGATCATTGCCGTC